>CANNNB010000140.1 GCA_947505995.1 Comamonadaceae bacterium | reverse complement strand
GGCCTCAGGCACCACTCGGGGGTCAGTGGTGTAGACACCATCCACATCGGTGTAAATCAGGCACTCGTCAGCCTTCATGGCGGCAGCCACGGCAACGGCAGAGGTGTCAGAACCACCACGACCTAAGGTGGTGATATTGCCATCCGGGTCTACGCCTTGGAAGCCTGTCACGATGACCACAAGGCCAGCCGCCAAGTCTTTCCGAACTCGCTCATCGTCTATTGATTCAATGCGTGCTTTGGTAAAAGCGCTGTTGGTCTTGATGGGCACTTGCCAGCCAGCATAGCTGACCGATGCCATGCCCTCAGACTGCAAAGCAATGGCCAGCAAAGCAGAAGAAGCTTGCTCTCCTGTTGAAGCCAACATATCAAGTTCACGGTCGTAGGCTGTGTCTGTTTTGGCAGGGGCCAATTCTTTGGCCAAGCCCAACAAGCGATTGGTCTCGCCGCTCATGGCGCTAGGCACCACCACCATTTGGTGACCAGCCCTTGCCCATTTGGCGACGCGTTTGGCCACATTCCGAATGCGCTCCGTAGAGCCCATGGAAGTGCCACCATATTTGTGAACGATCAGTGCCATTTTTAAATTTATAAAAGGAAATTTCCAGCAAAACCCATTGATTGTACTCGGGAGAACCCTAGATTTGAAGGGTTTTTACAGGCTACGCCTGTGGCGCCCAGACCAACACAGCCAAGTCGCGGCGCACATGCCCTCGCCCTACTTTCAAATGGACTTGATGGCCGCGGGTGGTACAGGCTGCAATTTGCGACAGCAATTCATTCAGTTGCACGGTACTCGGTGTCGTTTGGTGATAAACCTTCAGCCAATGTCGGAGCAGCAAAGACTGCCGAGCCGGGCTGAGTTGTTGTAAGGCTCTAATGTTGGGCCCAGCCGCCAACATGAGGGAAGCTAAATCGGCCGCGGCCACCTCATCTAAAATTTCTTGCGCTTCAGCAGCATGAGAAGAACTCCTTGAAAAGGTTTCTCTGAATTGGGGAAAAGAACGTTCTAAAGCAGGCAACAACTGCGCTCGAATGCGGTTGCGAGTGAATTGCTCATCTTGATTGGTGGGATCTTCTACCCATGACACTTCAGCCAGAGTAAGGTATTGACGCAATTTAGACCCAGGCACCTTCAACAAAGGCCGATGCCATTGCAAACCATCGCGCGTCCATTGCGCTGGCATGCTGGCCAATCCTGGCAAACCTGCACCGCGCGACAGCGCCAGCAATAAAGTCTCCACTTGGTCGTCTGCATGTTGCGCCAGGGCAATGTCTTTCAAACCCTGAAGTAAAGGATGTGTTTGAACAGCATTGCTCAAAGCGATATAACGCGCCTTTCTGGCTGCATCTTCAGGGCTTTCACCCGATTCGTGTTTGGCGTTGACTTTGCAAAGAACCAAAGGCACTTGAAGTTGTTCACACAAGGCTTGACAGTGGCTTGCAAATTCATCGGCTGCCGCTTGTAACCCATGGTGAATGTGAATGGCTCTTACCTGCCCTGGCCACTGCCTAACGCAAGCCAGTAACAAAGCACTTGAGTCAGCACCGCCACTTAAAGCAACGGCTATGGGAAGCTGAGGCCTAAAGCTAGGCGCAAGCAAGCCTGCGCCAGCAAGCGCCGCATTATTTACCGGCTTTGGTGTCGGTGAAACGGCCATAGCTTTGCAAACGCTCGTAGCGACGCTCGACCAACTCTTTGGGTTTCAAATCGGTAACTTGACGCCACGCGTCTCCCAAAGCTCGCTTCAAAAATGCAGCCATTTGAGCAGGGTCGCGATGGGCACCCCCGACCGGCTCATTCACAATTTTATCGATCAAATTCAAAGCTTTTAAACGATGGGCGGTAATGCCAAGCGCATCAGCCGCTTCCTCTGCTTTTTCAGAGGTTTTCCACAAAATAGACGCGCAACCTTCTGGACTGATAACCGAATAAACAGAGTACTGAAGCATGAGCACTGAATCGGCTACAGAAATAGCCAATGCGCCACCGGAGCCACCTTCACCAATGATGGTGGTAATGATGGGCACCTCAAGTTGCGCCATTTCAAAAATGTTGCGGCCGATGGCTTCTGACTGGCTGCGCTCTTCGGCATCAATGCCGGGGTATGCGCCGGGCGTGTCGACAAATGTGAAAACGGGCAGCTTGAATTTTTCTGCAGTCTTCATGAGGCGCAGGGCTTTGCGATAGCCTTCTGGCTTACTCATGCCAAAGTTGCGCTGTGTGCGTTCTTTGGTATCGCGTCCCTTTTGATGGCCGAGCACCATACAAGGTGAACCATTGAAACGAGCCAAGCCGCCCACAATCGACAAGTCATCGGCAAAGTGGCGATCACCGTGCATTTCCACAAAATCCGTGAAAATTTCGCGGATGTAATCAAGTGTGTAGGGACGCTCAGGATGACGGGCGATTTTGGTAATTTGCCAGGCCGTCAAATCGGAGTAAATGTCTTTGGTCAGTTGTTGGCTCTTTTTACTGAGCTGGTCAATTTCTTCGGAAATATCCACAGCAGATTCGCTCTGAACATAGCGAAGTTCTTCAATTTTGCCTTCGAGTTCTGCCACGGGCTGCTCAAAGTCTAGGAATGTGCGCTTGGCCAAATTGGGCCTCCTTTATCTTGCTCAATACTCAACTGGTAGGGGGTCAAGAGACCGCCAAATATACCAAGTTGCAACCGTGCTGAAGGGTTGCCACGCTTGCGCCACCTCGCGCGCATCGCTTCGGCTCACGGGCTCACCTGAAAAATAGTTCTTGCTGATGCCATTGATCAAGCCCACATCATCGAGGGGCAAGACGTTGGGACGCATGAGGTGAAAGATCAAAAACATCTCAGCAGTCCAACGGCCAATACCGCGAATGGCCACCAACTCATCAATAATGGCTTCATCGTCCATGCTTTGCCATTCTTTGACGCTGACATTTTTGCCATGAAAATTGAGCGCTAAATCGACCAAATATTCAACTTTGCGTGCAGATAAACCGGCTGCGCGCATGTCGTCTACTTTCAGTTTCAAAACGCCTGCGGGCGTGATTTTTTTGCTCAAGGCAGAAAATTTATTCCATACCGATTGAGCGGCCTTGACTGAGATTTGCTGCCCTACAATACTTCGCGCCAGAGTGACAAAAGCATCTCCGCGCGACACCAAACAGGCATCACCAAACTGAGGAATCAGGCGCTTCATGACTCTGTCTTTTTTTGACAGGTGCGCACAAGCCGCAGCCCAATATTCAGGTGTCATCACGGTATCGGAATGGCTCATTGAGCTGCCTCCCAAGTGGTTCCAGCAGCTGAGTCTTTGAGCTCTATACCCTGCTCTAGCAAGAGCTTGCGAATGCGGTCGGCTTCGGCAAAATTCTTGGACGCCTTGGCATCGGCTCGCGCGTGAATGTGCGCTTGAATAGCAGCTTCATCCAAACCAGCACCGGCTTGTAGGTAGGCAACAGGCTCGTTTTGCAAAATGCCCAGAATGCCGCCCAGTGCCTTCAACAAGCCCGCTTGATCGACAGACTTGCTGCGGTTGACTTCACCCGCCAAATCAAACAAAACTGCAACAGCTTCGGGCGTGCCGAAGTCCTCGTCCATGGCAGCTTTGAAACGAGCTGCATAAGGGTTGTCCCAATCAATTTGCACATTGGCAGGCGTGGCCGCTTGCAAAGCTGTGTAAAGGCGCTTTAAACCTCCGCGGGCATCGTTCAAATGCACATCAGAATAATTCAAGGACGTGCGATAGTGGCTGCGAACCAAAAAGAAGCGCACAGTTTCGGCATCGAAGGCCTTGAGCACTTCGCGAATGGTAAAAAAGTTACCCAAGCTTTTGGACATCTTTTCGTTGTCGACATTGATAAAGCCGTTGTGCATCCAGAAGCGCGCAAAATGCTCACCAGTTGCACCTTCGCTTTGAGCAATTTCGTTTTCGTGATGCGGAAATTGCAAATCGGCGCCACCGCCGTGAATGTCAAAACTGTTGCCCAACATTTGGCAAGCCATGGCCGAGCATTCAATGTGCCAGCCAGGGCGACCAGAGCCAAATACACTGTCCCATTTCACATCGGCAGGCTCGGAGGCTTTGGCACTTTTCCACAACACAAAGTCGAGCGGGTCTTCTTTGCCATCGAGCACGGCGACGCGTTCACCCGCGTGCAATTCATCAAGGGACTTGCCAGACAACTTGCCGTAGCCCGGGAACTTGCGAACAGCGTAATTCACATCGCCTTGTGGCGTGCGATAGGCCAGGCCTTTTGATTCCAAGGTGCCAATCATGCTAAGCATTTGAGCTACAAATTCAGTGGCGCGAGGCTCTGCCGTTGGCCTGGCAATGCCCAGCGCATCAAAATCGGTATGCATTGCGTCGATCATGCGATCGGTGAGCGCACGAATGGTCTCGCCGTTTTCCACAGCACGCTTGATGATCTTGTCATCAATGTCTGTGATATTGCGGATGTGCGTGACCTTGTAGCCACTGGCTTTGAGCCAGCGCTGAACCACATCAAAAGCCACGTTGGACCGCGCATGCCCCACATGACACAAGTCATAAACAGTCAAGCCGCAGACATACATGCGGACATGACCAGCCTCTAAGGGTGAAAAATCGGCAACAGCTCGGGACAGCGTGTTGTAAATGCGCAAGCTCATGAAAACTGTATTTTTCTTGTAAGGGTGCAAAAAGGGGCCTCAGCCCCATAGTTGTTGCAATGGCAGCCTGCGACCGAGGCCTCCGTTACAATTTGCCTCAGTATAAGGCCCAAATAAGTCGCTGACAAAGTCCAATTTTGGTACTAATCTACCCCCATTCAAGCCATTTAGCCTGCATTTCACACTTCAAAATCGATCAATATGTTCCGCCATTTGGTTCTATCGCGTGTTTTACCAGCATTGCTCTGTTTGGGAAGTGGCTTGGTCTGGGCCAATGACAGCGCAGAAATAGAAGAACTAATTAGAAACAAGCAGTGGGCGCAAGCCCAGCAAAAACTTCAGTTGGCCATGAGGCCAAATGCGCAAACGTCAAACACCGCCCTTTCCCCACAATTGCGTCTCATGAACAGCCAAACCTTGGCTGGCCTTGGCCAAACAGCGAAAGCAATTGAAGAACTCCAGGCTCTCATTCAAGAGTTTCCCGAACTGCCAGAGCCTTACAACAATTTGGGGGTGCTCTTTGCGGCACAAGGACAATATGAAGCCGCCCTGTCGGCCTTCGTTACAGCCATTCAAGCACGGCCAAATTATCAAATTGCGCTTCAAAATTTAGGCGATTTGTACACCGCCATGGCCCAACAAGCTTACGCTCAAGCCAAAAAAATTAAAGATGGAACCAGCCTGCTACCCTTGCCAGCACCCTCCGCTGTCACCACCACCATAACCAACACGCAGACCTTGCGCTAATTACAATGACACCAAACTTTTTTCGCCGAAAAACATTTGCACTTTTCAGCGCATGGGCGCTGACTTTGGGAATGGGTGTAGCGCCTGTTCAGAGTCAGGCCCAAGAAGGACCTAAAGTCAAAATTACCACCAACATGGGCGACATCATGGTGGAGCTTTACCCTGACAAGGCCCCTAAAACAGTGGCCAACTTCCTTCAGTATGTCAAAGACAAGCATTACAACGGCACCATTTTTCACAGGGTCATCGCCAACTTCATGGTGCAAGGTGGCGGGTACGATGCCCAATACAAAGAACGCCCAACCAGGGCGCCCGTTCAGCATGAGGGCAGACAAGCCATGGTCGCAGGCTTGAAAAATCAGCCCGGTTTTTTGGCCATGGCCAGAACCAACGACCCTCAATCGGCTACAGCGCAGTTTTTCATCAATACCGCTGAAAACGCTTTTTTAGATCCCACCCCCATCCCAGATGGCGATCCCGTCAAACGCTTTGAACACCGCGGTCAGGTCTACGAAAACGTGCCGCGCGAGAACTTGCTAAATGCCCTACAACTTTTCGGTTATACGGTTTTTGGCAAAGTCACCTCCGGCATGGATGTCGTGGATAAAATCAGAGCCTTACCAACCGGCATGGGCGGCCCCTTTAGAACAGATGTTCCAAAAACGCCCGTTGTCATTCTTTCAATTACTTTAGTGCAATAACCATGAGCAATCCTCAAGTTGAACTCCACATCGCCGGCAAAGGCGTCATCCTCATTGAACTCGACGCCGAAAAAGCGCCCTTGAGCGTTGAAAACTTCTTGCATTACGTGAACAAGGGTCACTATGACAACACCATTTTTCACCGCGTCATTCCTGGGTTCATGATTCAAGGCGGAGGCTTTGAACCCAGCATGGAGCAAAAGCACTCAGACGCTGCCATTCAAAACGAAGGCAACAACGGTTTGAAGAACAAGAAGTACAGCTTGGCCATGGCCCGCACGCAAGCGCCACATTCCGCCACTGCGCAATTTT
>CANNNB010000139.1 GCA_947505995.1 Comamonadaceae bacterium | reverse complement strand
CATTCAATGGGGCCGTTCCACATGGGCACACGGCGTGATTCTTTGAGGCGCATTTTGGTGGGCAGCTTTAAATCGGGTGTGAGCATCCAAGCGGTCCAGCCGTTGTAGTTCTTTTTCCAATGCGAGGCCAGTTGCGAGAAGAACTCGCCGCCATCGTCGCCTTCGGCCACTTCGCGGGCTCGGCTTAAGTCAACGCTATCACGTGATCGGCCAAAGCCAGCGTCTTCACGATTTCTGTCTCTGCTCGACACGCCAGCCACACCCGCAGCCGCAATGCGCTCGCCGTAGGGCGGGTTGAGCAGCATGAGGCCCGGCGTTTCGCAAGGCGGCATGCGCTGAAGTGCGTCGCCGCCGCGCGCTTGCACCACTTGGCCTACGCCTGCGCGCTCTGCATTGCGCTGGGTGAAATCGACCATGCGGAAAGCTACATCAGATGCGTGAATTTCAGCAGTGGGCGCATGCTCTTGTTCTTTGGCTTCGTTTTGAAGGGCTTGCCACACATGCGGCTGAAAGGGCAATAATTTTTCGAAACCGAAACCGCGCAGAATGCCAGGTGCAATGCCGCACGCAATTTGCGCGGCTTCAATGGCAATGGTGCCGCTGCCACAACACGGATCGTACAAGGGGGTGTGCGCATCCCAGCCGCTGGCGGCCAACATGGCGGCTGCCAAGGTTTCTTTGAGGGGTGCGTCCCCTTTGTCTTCGCGCCAGCCGCGTTTGAACAAGGGCTCACCCGAGGTGTCCATGTAAAGCGTGCAACTGTCGGTCGTCAGGTGAACATAAATGCGCACGTCGGGCCATTGCGTGTTCACGTCTGGGCGCTCGCCGCGCTTGGCGCGGAAGCGATCGGCCACGGCGTCTTTGATTTTGAGTGCGGCAAAGTTAAGACTGGTGAGCGGACTGTGCTGCGCGGTAATTTCAATCTTGAAGGTTTGCTTGGTGGTGAACCAAATTTCCCAAGCCACGGCGCTGGCTGCGTCATACAAATCTTTTTCGCTGCGGTAAAAAGTTTGCGACAACTGAATGAGCACGCGTTGAGTGAGGCGGCTGTGCAAGTTTAGGCGCAAGGCATCGCGCCAAGAGGCATTGGCCATGACACCGCCGCGACCGGTTAGCAAATCGTTGCCTGTGAGTCCTGTGAGTTGATGGACCTCATCGGCCAGCAAGCCTTCAACGCCGGCGGCGCAAGGCATAAAAAGTTGAAGCGAGTTCACAGAGTTTTACGCAAGTTGGCAGGCGCAATTTTGAGCGCCTCGCGGTATTTGGCAACGGTGCGCCGCGCGCAATCGATGCCTTGTTCTTTGAGCATTTCAGACAGTTGGTTGTCCGACAGGGGTTTGTTGGGATTTTCTGCCGCCACCAATTGTTTGATAAGGGCGCGCACGGCTGTACTGGAGGCCGCACTGCCGCTGTCGGTGCCCAGGCCTGAGCCAAAGAAAAACTTCAGCTCAAAGGTGCCCATGGGGGTGGTCATGTACTTGGCGGTGGTCACGCGGCTGATGGTCGACTCGTGCAGGCCCAGCTCGTCGGCAATTTCGCGCAGCACCAAAGGCCTCATGGCCAGTTCGCCATGAATAAAAAAGTTGCGCTGGCGCTCGACAATGGCGGTGGAAACTCGCAGGATGGTGTCAAAGCGTTGTTGAATGTTCTTTATAAACCAACGCGCTTCTTGCAGACGTTGCTGCAAACCCAAATGGCCTTCGCCTTTGCCGCCGCGCAATGCGTTGGCATAAATATCGTGCACGCGCAGCTTGGGCATGACATCGGGGTTGAGCTGCACTCTGAAATGTGGCTCTCCACCCTTGCGAGTACCGATAACCAGCACATCGGGCACGATGACATGCTGCTCTGCATTGGCAAAGGGGCGGCCTGGTTTGGGCTCAAGGCGAGTGATGAAGGTGAGGGCCAGTTTGACAAGCGCTTCGTCTTCACCGCACTGAACGGCCAATCGTTTGTAGTCGCGTTTTGCCAGCAACTCCAAGGGCAATGCGCAAATTTTCAAAGCAACGGCTGCCGCTTCGTTGTCTGGTTCATCCTTCAAAATAGCCTTGAGTTGAATGCGCATGCATTCACCTAAATTTCGAGCACCAATGCCCACGGGCTCTAGCGATTGCAACAAACTCAAGGCGACAGTGAAACGGTGCACCAACTCTTCAAGTTGCTCTATGTCGTCGGTACCGGCAAGGCCTTGCGCTAAAGACTCGAGGCTGTCTTCCAAATAACCATCATCGTTCAGAGACTCAATGAGAAAACGCAAGGCGGCACGGTCAATTTCGGACAGACGCATTGACAGTGCCTGGCGGTGCAAGTAATCGGTGAGTGAGCCTAAACCACGCGCCAACTCGATGGCGTCTGCACCTTCAGAGTCGTTGTTGGTGTTGTTCTTGCGAGCACCAGCATCGGTTCCCCACTCGCTGTCGTCGGGCGCCATTTCGGTGCTGCCGTCGCCGTCCCAACTGTCTGCTACATCTGTGACAGCTTCGTCGCTGGTAACCGATGCGGTGGACTCACCAGCAGCATCGCGCGAGTCGGAGCCTGCGTCGCTGGCGGCTTCAGACACCCGGTCGCCCAAGCTCACTCGGGCGTCTGCTTCTGCCAGACCAAAGTCCTCTTGCGGCGCATCGTCTGTGCTGCGTTCCAGGAAAGGATTTTCGTCAAGCATTTGCTCAACTTCTTGACTTAGCTCAAGGGTAGAGAGTTGAAGCAAGCGAATGGATTGTTGCAACTGTGGCGTGAGCGCCAAGTGCTGAGACATCCGAAGGGAAAGGCTTTGCTTCATATTGTTTTGGCCATCACATTCGGAAGTGTTCGCCTAGGTAGACGCGGCGTACATCGGCATTGTTCACGATGTCTTGCGGTGTGCCTTGGGCCAGCACGCGACCTTCGCTGATGATGTAGGCGTGGTCGCAAATGCCGAGTGTTTCGCGCACATTGTGATCGGTGATGAGAACGCCAATGCCGCGCTCTTTCAAGAAAGCGATGATGCGCTGAATTTCAATGACGGCAATAGGGTCGATGCCAGCAAAAGGCTCATCCAGCAAAATGAAGCGCGGGTCGGTGGCCAAGGCGCGGGCAATTTCGACACGCCTGCGTTCGCCGCCCGACAAGGCCAGAGAAGGCGAGTCGTGCAAATGGTCGACGCGCAAATCTTTCAATAGCGCTTGCAAGCGGCTATTGATTTCTGAATCGTTTAAAGGCTTGCCGTCGGCATTCAGTTGCAACTCCAACACGGCCCGAACGTTTTCAGCCACAGTGAGTTTTCTGAAAATTGATGCTTCCTGTGGCAAATACGAAAGTCCCATGCGCGCTCTGCGGTGAATGGGCATGCGCGTGACGTCTTCGCCATCGATCAAAATTTGCCCCCCATCGGTGCGCACCAAACCCACAATCATGTAAAAGGAGGTGGTCTTGCCGGCGCCATTGGGCCCTAGCAAACCTACCACTTCACCTTTTCGAACTTGAACGGAAACATCAAACACCACCTGACGGCTGCCATAAGACTTTTGCAAATGACGCGCTTCAAGGCTGCTGATTTCGGTGTGAGCACTCATGGCTTGTCTCCACCCGTGCGCGGGCTGGATTTCAATGCAGGTCCGGTAACGGGTGGGTTCACCTCGATGGTTTTAGGGCGTGGTGTCATGGTGGCTTTGACGCGTTGGCTGCCAGTCGGGCTGCCGGTGCCGCTGGGCTTGCCATCCACCATAAATACTTCGGTAGTGTTGTTGACCAAAATTTGTTGGCCTTGAATGCGATCGGCGACCAATGCGCCACGAATCAATCGCAGTTCAGCCCGTTGCGTGAGGGTGAGCGTATCGGCTTGGCTGTTGTAGACAGCCGTTTCTGCCTCGCCCTCGGTATATTCGTCCAGACCTTCGCGTTTTTGGCGGAAGAAAATGCGCTCTCCGGGATCTGCCCACAATTTGGCGACTTGGTTGCCTTGCTTGTCTTGTTTGACTTCCATCCTAGCCGCTTTGAGGACCAAGGTACCCTTGGTCATGAGAACTTTGCCAGTGAAGGTGGTGAGTTGTTGTTGATCGTCGTGCTTGAGCGAATCGGCTTCGACGTTCATGGGCTTGTCTCGATCTGCTTTTTCGGCGAAAGCACTCTGAGCCGCTAATGCGGCTGCGAGGGTGAAGAGCAAAGTGATGAACTTGATTTTCATAAAGGCGCGAATCTTGCTTGATTGTAGGTGTTCAGAGGGAAGTCAAGCCTCTTTCATGAAAAAATGCGAAAAAAAAGCCCGCCGAAGCGGGCAGATGTGCAACACCGGGCTTGAATCAGGCACGACCTTGTCGAACTTGTGCCAACAACGAATCTGTCACTTGCAATGCGCGTTCCATGCTGCCTGCCGAAGTGCCGTCGATGTAGTACTTGCCCGCCACGCCAAGAGAAGGAACGCCTTCAATTTTGAAATCGTTTTGCAATTGCACCGCACGCTTGAGCTTGCTTGCCACAGCAAAAGATTTGGCCATATCGGCAAATTTAGTTTTATCTACGCCTTGTTTTTCGACCCAAGTCAAAATAGTGGCGTCGGTGTTCAAGGGCAAGCGCTCGACGTGAATGGCTTGGAACACTTTAACGTGTAATTTGTCTAACAAGCCCATGGCTTCCAGCGTGAAAAACAAGCGTTGTTGGGGAGCAAAATCTTCTCGAAAAGCAACAGGAATACGGCGAACCAAGACATCTTTGGGCGCATTTTTCACCCATTGCGCAAAGGTGGGCTCAAATGCGTTGCAGTGACCGCAGCTGTACCAAAAAAATTCAATCACTTCAACTTTGCCAGCTTCTGTTTCGGTGGGCACGGCACGGTCCAACTTGATGTAATCCTTGCCCGCAACAAACCTGGCGGGGCCTTGTGCGAAAGCGGTCTGGCTCAAGCTGAGGCCGCTGATGGTTGCAGCGGTGCCTAGGCTGGCTAAAGAAAATTCACGGCGTTTCATAGGGTACTCCTGATCAAATGAGTTACTGGCAAAGCTTAACGTTGTACACGGACCAAAGCGGCATCCATGCCACTGGAATCTATGCGTGATTTAATTTTTTCGGCTTGTTCTTTGTCATCAAAGGGGCCACTTCGAACCCGATAGATGGCCCGCCCAGCTTGCTCGCGTTCACTGATTTTGGCTTCAATGCCCATCATTGACAGTTTGGCTTTTTGAGAGTCGGCATCGGTTGCAGATTTGAAAGCACCTGCTTGAACAAAATAGGTGAAAGGATCGTTGCTTGCAGATGCTTTGTTCGCTGGCTGGGGTGTGGCCGCTGGCGGTGGTGCAGGAGCGGCGGCTGTTGGGTCGGCCGTGACGGCGGGGGCTGGTGGTGATGGGCTGGCACCCGGAGTGATTGCACCTGCGGTGGCACCAGGATTGGCGGCCGTGCTGTCTGCTGGTGCTTCTGGTGTGACAGGTTTGCTTTGCAAAGCACCGTTTGGATTCCAATCTTTGTTCTTTTGCGCTTCGACAGCATCTTGGTCGGCCGAGCGAGATTGGTTCTTGTTGCTAAAAGGCATGGGCACTTTGGTCACATACATGGCGACACCGAGGGCGACGGTGAGGCCGATGACCAAACCTAGAACAAAGCCGAGCAAGGTGCCGCCGCGCTGGCCTTGGATGTTGGGGTGGGACATGTTGTGAAGTGCTCTCAAAGTCATACGAAAAAAATAGCGTTTGGATTACATCTGTTCAGGTGCAGATACACCCAAGATTTTCAAGCCATTTTGCAAGACTTGCGCGCAAGCCGCAACCAGTGCCAAACGCGCCAGTTTGAGTGGTTCATCCTCAACCAAAATACGCTCTGCATCGTAGTAGCTGTGGTAGCTGGCTGCCAAGTCGCGCAAGTAAAACGTCACGTCGTGCGGTGCAAAGTCTTGCGCCGCATCACTGAGCATTTGAGGGTACTTGGCCAACAGCAACATCAGGGCTTGTGCTTTGGGGTTTTCTAAGTTGGACAAATCGACTTTGGTCAAGCTGGCCACATCGCCGCCCCAGGTTCGCAAAATCGAGTGAATGCGTGCATGGGCATATTGCACGTAATACACGGGGTTGTCGTTGTTTTTAGCCAAAGCCAAATCAATGTCGAACACGTATTCGGTGTCGGGCTTGCGGCTGAGCAAGAAGAAGCGGACGGCATCTTTGCTGGTCCACTCAATGAGATCGCGCAGTGTCACATAACTGCCAGCGCGCTTGGAAATTTTTACTTCAACGCCGCCGCGCATCACGCGCACCATGGTGTGCAACACGTAGTCGGGGTAACCTTCTGGAATGCCAGCGCCCGCGGCTTGCAAGCCAGCGCGCACGCGTGCAATGGTGCCATGGTGGTCGGTGCCTTGAATGTTGACAACCTTGGTAAAGCCGCGTTCCCATTTGGCAATGTGGTAGGCCACATCGGGCACAAAGTAGGTGTAGGTGCCGTCGCCTTTGCGCATGACGCGGTCTT
>CANNNB010000138.1 GCA_947505995.1 Comamonadaceae bacterium | reverse complement strand
GAAAACGGCATCTATGTTCAACACATGCTACCCTGGATTAGCAAGGTCAATGCTGAAGGCAAAGGCATCTTGCAAATCAATTTTATTGGCGGCCCCAAAGCCATCCCCACCTTTGAGGTGGGCAATGCGGTGAAGACAGGTGTGGTGGACATGGCCTTGAACACAGGCGCCTTCTATACCAATGTGATGCCTGAATCTGATTTTTTAAAACTCACCCAAATTCCAGTGGCTGAGCAACGCAAAAATGGAGCATTTGATGCCATCAACAAGGTGTGGAATGAAAAAGGCAACATGCAATATTTAGCACGCATGGTTGAGAACCAACCTTTTCACATTTACACCAACAAAAAAGTAGACAAGGCCGATTTAACTGGTCAGAAAATTCGAATTACACCGGTCTACCGCGATTTCTTCCAAGCGCTTAACGCCAACGTCATCACCACCCCACCTGGTGAGGTTTATACCGCGTTAGAGCGTGGCGTTGTAGATGGCTACGGCTGGCCCATTGGTGGCATTTTTGATTTAAATTGGCATGAAAAAACAAAGTTCCGCATTGACCCCGGCTTTTATGATGCCGAAGTCTCTTTGGTCATGAACCTGCCTGCATTTAAAAAACTCACCGATGCACAGCGCAACTACTTGCAAAAACAGTTGCTTGCTTTAGAAGCCGAAAATATATTCTGGGCGAAATATGGCACAGATGAAACTGCACGCCAAGCAAAAGCTGGCATTCAAACCATTGCCTTTGATGCCGCGGGAACGAAGGCTTTCAAAGACAAAGCCTATGACATTGCTTGGACATCTGCCTTGAAGCAGAGCCCTGAAATTGCAGGTCGCTTCAAATCTTTGTTCAGTAAATGATTGCCAAACTTTCTGAAGCCTATGGGCGATTTATTTCAGCCCTGGCTTTGTTCGGATGTCTGATGTTGTTGTTCATGATGCTCCTCATCGTGACCGATGTCGCTCTGCGCAACTTTGCAATCAGCGGAGGGCCACAAGGCATTGGCTGGAGCAACGAGGTTTCAGAATTTATGTTGTATGCAATCACTTTGTGTGTTGCTCCTTGGCTTTTGCGTCAAGGCCAACACATCCGAGTTGACATTGTTTTGCAAGCCCTTCCCAAACGAGTAGCCTGGGGGTTCGAATGGGTGGGTGATCTCATTGGGCTGGCTTGTTGTCTGGTGATGAGCTTTTATGGTGTGCAAGCCACATGGGCCAGTTACAGCGCCAACTCACTGAACATTAAAACGCTGGTTACGCCGGAATGGTGGTCATTGGTACCGCTTCCTCTGGTGTTTTCCTTGCTAAGCATTGAAATGCTGTTTCGCATGCACCGACTTTGGCTGGCCGACCGGGGTCCGCGCAACGATGCGGTAAGCGCAGCATGAACAGTTGGCAATTTGCCGCTTGCCTCATGTTGGGCGGCTCAACAGTTTTGCTGTTCATTGGCATGCCCGTCGCGCTGACCTTCATCAGCATCAACATCTTAGGCGCATGGCTTTATATGGGCGGCGAACCAGGCATGGTTCAGTTGGTTCGCAGCAGTGTCAGCTCGGTCATGGCCTTCTCTCTGACACCCATACCTCTCTTTGTGCTGATGGGTGAAATTCTGTTCCACACGGGTTTGGCTTTCAAAGTCATTGAAGGTGTCGAACGGCTCATCATGAGGGTACCGGGCCGCTTGGCCGTGGTGGCCGTGGTTGCAGGCACGGTTTTCTCAGCCATTTCCGGATCAACCATTGCCACAACGGCCATGCTGGGTTCACTCATGCTTCCGGTCATGCTGGCCAGAGGCTATCACCCCACCATTGCCACAGGCCCCATCATGGCCATTGGTGCCGTCGACATGCTCATTCCACCTTCGGCTTTAACCGTTTTGCTGGGTTCTTTGTCTGGCATTTCTATTTCCAAGCTGCTCATTGGCGGTGTCGTCCCCGGTTTGTTGCTGTCCATTTGTTTTGTTGCATGGATCATCATTCGCGTACGAATCAGCCCTCAATTGGCACCGACTGAAACCAATTTGATCGAACACAAAGGCTGGAACCGTTGGCAGCCTTTCTTTGCTTATGTATTGCCCACCTTGTCTATTTTTGGTGTGGTGGTGGGCGCATTGGCTGGGGGTTGGGCAACACCCACAGAATGTGCTGCACTGGGCGCTTTTGCCACCATGGTGTTAGCCGCATGCTACAAGGTATTGAAATGGGATGCGGTGCTCAAATCGCTAAAGGGTACAGCGGGCATCTCCGGCATGATTTTGTTCATTATTCTAGGTGCCACTACATTTGCCCAAATACTTTCCTTCTCCGGAGCAAGCACAGGTTTGGTTCAATTCATAACAGGACAAGGCTTGTCAACCTCTTGGATTGTGGTCGGCATGATGCTGATGCTCATTTTCTTGGGCATCTTTGTAGACCAAGTGAGCATGATGATGATCACCTTACCCATCTTCATGCCCATCGTTACCGCTTTGGGGATAGATCCCATTTGGTTTGGTGTGATGTTTCTGATTTGCATGCAATTGGGCTTGTTGCTCCCACCTCATGGTTTGCTGCTGATGACCATGCGAGGTGTCGCGCCCCCCTCAGTCACTATGACACATATTTTCTTGGCCGTGGGGCCCTATGTGGTCATGAGTTTGATATTGTTAACAGCGGTCTTTTTTATGCCTGGGATTGCCACGTGGCTCCCCGGTTGGATTGGCTAGAAATTGGATGAATACCCAAGTCGCACTCGAGCGGCAGTATATTCACCGTGCAATTTGTTGACCAATTTTTTTACAGACAAAACTTGATCGACTGCGCCGATGCCTTGCCCGCTCCCCCAAATGTCTTTCCATGCCTTGGCTTTGCCAGCCTGCCCAGCAGAAAAATTCATTGTTTTTTCATTGTTGACAGGTAAATTGTCTGGGTCTAAGCCAGCGTTTCGAATACTGGTTTTCAAATAATTGCCGTACACACCTGTAAAAAAATTGGAATACACCACATCATCAGATGTTCCATCAACGATTGCCTGTTTGTAGACGTCACTTGCACGGGCTTCTTCAGTCGCAATGAATGCAGAACCCATATATGCAAAATCAGCTCCCATAGCTTGAGCGGCTAAGATGGAATTGCCGTTGGCAATAGAACCGCTCAGGGCAATTGGCCCATCAAACCATTGGCGGAGTTCTTGCATTAGCGCAAATGGACTCTTAACACCAGCATGCCCACCTGCACCCGCTGCCACGGCAATCAACCCGTCTGCACCTTTTTCAACTGCTTTCTTCGCAAATGTGTTGTTGATGATGTCGTGCATGACCATACCACCATAAGCATGAACTGCATCATTGATTTCTTCACGTGCGCCTAAAGAAGTAATCACCAACGGTACTTTGAAGTGCGCAATGATTTCCATATCTTCCGCCAATCGATCGTTGCTTTTATGAACAATTTGATTGATTGCAAATGGTGCAGCAGGCTGACTCGGAAAGTCACGATTATGAGCAGCCAGGGTCAGTGTAATTTCTTCAAGCCACTCTTTGAGTTGATCAGCAGGCCTTGCATTGAGTGCTGGCATTGAACCCACCACCCCTGCCTTGCACTGCTCTATAACCATGGGCGGGTGACTGATAATGAACATCGGCGAACAAATAACAGGTAACCGAACGTTTGAAAACAACGAAGAAATGTTTAACATATTGGTAGCGGCTGAATTTCAGGTTAATGAAGCGTAACGTTCTAAGTGGTGATCTGCGTCACCAAATTGCTGCGCGATCATCGTTAAACGGCGAAAGGTGTGCGAGACCTTGAGCTCCTCGGTCATCCCCATACCACCATGCAATTGCACAGACTCTTGACTGACTAACCGCGCGGCATCGGCGATTTTAATTTTTGCAGCGGACACAGCTCTTGCGCGGTCTTTCGAATCAGTGGCAGTATCCACCTTACTAGCAGCCAAGATAGCCATTGAACGAGCTTGTTCTGTAGTGATGTACATCTCTACCATGCGGTGCTGCAATACTTGAAACGATGCTATCGGTACACCGAACTGCTTGCGCTGTTTCATGTAATCTAATGTGGCGTCATTTGCGCTTTTCATGGCACCAATGGCTTCAGCACAAAGCAAAGCAGTTGCAAAGTCTGCCGCCTCTTCTATGAAGGGCATGGCAGCGCCATCATCACCCAGCAGCGCATCGGTAGCCAGCAAGACATTGTTCAACGTGACGTCCGCTACACGAAATCCGTCCACTGTGCGACTCGGATTAATTTCAACACCCGATGCTAGTGGGTTGACAATAAACAGGCTGACACCTCCAGGTGTGAGGGCAGAAACAACTAACTTACTTGCTGAAGCGGCTCCCGTGACCATACACTTACGACCACTCAGGACCCAACCACCAGCGCTCACCTTTGCCAAAGTAAGTTGAGGTACTAACTGATATCGATGTCCTGGCTCTAAACTGGCAAACGCCATTCTGGCTGATCCATCAATCAAACTTGGCAATAGTGCTGTACGCTGGTCAACAGACCCCATGCGCGAAACAAGGCGACCTGCCAATGCAATAGTGTCCAAGAAAGGCTCAATCACCAGAGCCGCGCCCATGGCTTCCATGACCGCCATCAGGTCCATCGCACCACCACCAAAACCTTCATCCGCCTCTGGAAGAGTGATGGCAGTCAAACCCATTTCTGCGAATGTTTGCCAAGCAGTCTCACTCACTCCCGGCTCGGAAAGTAATATGGTTTTCCGTTTTTCAAAACTGTATTCATTGTTCAAATATTTGCTGACAGAATCAGCCAATTGCTTCTGTTCTGGCGTGAGATCAAAATTCATCAATTTTCCTCAGAGACCCAAGGTCATTTTGGCAATGATGTTGCGCTGAATTTCATTGGAGCCTGCATAAATACTGGCCTTGCGGTAATTAAAGTAGCGGGGAGCCAAACGCGATGTGAATAGGTCAATCGAGCCATGTGCAACGGCCTTAAAGGGTTGGGCATTGGGACCCGCAGCCTGCATCGCCAATTCTGTGATCATTTGCTGCACCTCCGTACCACGGATTTTGAGCATCGAAACATCAGCCCCCGGCGCTTGCCCTGTTCGTCGCATTTGATCTAAAAATCGCATCGAAGTAATTTCAAGGGCTGCCAGTTCAATTTCGACACGCGATATCTTGTCTTTGAAACGAGCATCCTCAATTAGAGGCTTGCCGTTTTTATGCTCGCGCTTAGCCAAAGCACGCAAAGTCGCCAACTCGCGACGACTTGCGCCAACACTTCCCGAGCCCATTCGCTCATGCCCTAGCAAATACTTGGCAACGGTCCATCCCTTGTTTTCTTCAAAAACCAAATTTTGAACAGGCACTTTAACGTTGTCAAAGAAAATCTCATTCACCTCATGCCCTCCGTCCATTAGGATCAGAGGACGTACAGTGATGCCTGGGGTTTTCATGTCCATCAAGATGAAGCTGATGCCCTCTTGGCGCTTCTCGGCTTGACTGTCTGTTCGAACCAAACAGAATATCCAGTCACCATATTGACCCAGGGTTGTCCATATTTTTTGGCCATTGATCACGTAGTGATCTCCAACGCGTTCAGCGCGCGTTTTGACTGCTGCCAAATCAGAACCTGCTCCAGGCTCTGAATAACCCTGCACCCAAAAATCGTCGCCGGCTCTAATGCGTGGCAAGAATTGTTCTTTTTGGACTGCAGTGCCAAACTTCAAGAGAACTGGGGCACACATGGCAGGGCCAAAAGGCGGTAATCTGGGTGCACCTGCCAAGGCGAATTCTTCGTCGTAAATATAGCGTTGAGTCATGTCCCAACCTGTACCCCCCCACTCCACCGGCCAATGTGGCACAGACCATCCCTTTGCGGCCAAAATCTTATGCCAACACTGGTAATCCTCTTTGGTCAGTTCGTGATAGCCAATGACTTTTTGGCGAATATCTTCTGGCAGATTAATTTTGAGCCAGTGATGAACTTCTTCTCGAAACTTTGTTTCCTCTTGAGAGTAATTTAAGTCCATTTTTTAGCCTTATCAAATTTCTTCAATGGGGATTTAATTGAATTGAAAAATGGCTCAAACACGCCGTGATTGGCCTTGCCAATACTGGTCGCGTAAACGCCGTTTGGCGATTTTTCCAGCGTCATCGCGAGGCAGTGGTGCCAAGTCAAAACTTCGGGGCACCTTGAATGCAGCGAGCCCAGCCTGCAACCAAGCCTGCATATCTACCAAGGTGGGTTCAGCACCTGGAAGTGGCTCTACGACAGCATGCAAACGTTCACCAAATTCAGCATCAGGGACACCGAACACAGCGCAATCTGCCACGCCAGGAAATGCGAGAAGGCGGTGCTCAATTTCAGCGGGATAGATATTGACGCCACCAGAGATAACCATATCGGATGCACGGTCGCACAAATATAAATAACCATCGACGTCTAAATAACCCATGTCTCCCAGACTTATAAGTCCGTCTCGTTCAATGGCGCGCCGCGCAGCGTCGTTGT
>CANNNB010000137.1 GCA_947505995.1 Comamonadaceae bacterium | reverse complement strand
TAGAAGTTTAAGTCCGTCAATTACGCTTGACTTATAGATTCATAAGCATTTTAAATTTGAGGAAACTGTGTGGGACGTCCAATTAGAAATGTAAGCCCAATTCTTCCAGATTACTCTGAAGGAATTCAAGTTAAGACTGATGATTCTGATCCTAGATTCATTTCTGCATTGGCCAGAGGTTTGGCCATTTTGCGTTGCTTTGAGTTAGACCAGAAGTTGCTCGGAAATATTGAAATTTCTGAAATGACAAAACTTCCCAAGTCAACTATTTCAAGATTGACCTTTACCCTGACTCAACTGGGTTATCTGCGATACCGTCATGAATTTGGAAAGTATGAACTGGCTGCAGGCGTAGTTGGATTGGCATACCCCTATTTGGCCAATATGACAGTGCCTGCTATTGCTAGGCCTTTGATGGTTGAACTTGCTCATAAAACGAAGACCAATATTGGATTTGGTGTTCAAGAAAGCAACAGTGCCCTTTACCTTGAGTATGCACTGGGTGAACCAAGTCCAAATAGAAGACAAAGAGTTGGATTTAGGGTGCCACTTGTCAGAACAGCTATGGGCCGAGCTTGCATTGCCGCAATGAATTTTGAAGAGCGCGCCAAGCTGTATGCAGAATTTAAGTCCTTTTACGGTGCTAAGTGGAAAGACATTCACCAGGAGCTAGATTTGGCTGTTGATCAAGTAGAAGAGGAGGGCTATTGTTTTGCAATGGGTACTTTCAAAAAAAATACAAACTCTGTTGCAGTGCCTTTTTTGCACATTGATAACCATACGATCATGGCTTTTAATTCGCAGAGCTCTGATGCTAAACAACCCTTATCAGTTCTGAAAAAGAACGGTCAACTCCTCTTGGATATGGTTGAAAAAGTTAGAAATCTTTTGATTGTGAATCACACCCGTCCAAAGATTGGCCGAGTTTAATCAACAACTAAATCTAAGGTCAAACTTATGTTTCTTCCCTCACCAGTTGTCTTGACTGAGGCCGGCCCAATTCAAGGCTTTAAGCAGAAGTCTGCAAACGTTCATTTGCCCATTGATTGTTTTTTGGGAATTCCTTATGCAGCGCCACCGGTTGGAGACCGCAGATGGAAATCGCCTCAACCATTAGATAGTTGGATAGAAACTCGAAACTGTTTTGAATTTGGTGCTGATTTTCCACAGGCAGCCAATCCACTCTTTAGAGCACCCCTACAGAGCGAAGATTGTCTTTATTTAAATGTATGGGCACCAGAACTTGATCATGACAAAAAACGACCTGTCATGGTATGGATTCACGGTGGTGGTTTCGTTGGAGGGAGCGGCTCTGATCTGAGAAGTGATGGCACTTTAATGGCCTCTAAAGGCGTTGTTGTTGTTAGCTTTAATTATCGATCGGGTGTCTTTGGCTTTCTAGCGCATCCAGAGTTGTCGGCAGAGTCTGAATTGAAGGTCAGTGGCAATTATGGGTTGCAAGATCAAATTGCTGCTTTGAAATGGATTCAGAAAAATATCAGTCATTTTGGTGGCGATCCCAATAAGGTCACTGTATTTGGTGTTTCTGCTGGATCGGCTTCAATCTCTTTGTTACTTACTTGTTCACAAGCAAGAGGCTTATTCCAGCAGTCTATTTTGCACAGTCCTGGCGCCGCACGTCCACTTGCCACATTGGCACAAGCAGAAGCGTTGTCAGTAAAAGAGTTGGGGATCGACATAGATCGTCTAAGGTCGCTAAGTCAGCAAGATATTTTCAAGTTTACAAGTTTGTTAAATCCTAAAATAAGAGGCTTAACAACACCCAGAATATTGCGCCCAATACTTGACGGAGTTTATTTAGGTGAAAATGAAAGAGATGTTTTTAAGGCACATCAACAAACTATGCTGCCCATGATTGTTGGCAGCAACTTAGATGAAGGAAGCTTGCTCACTAAAGATTGGGCTATCAAATCTAATGATGATTATCGTGAATTGGTAAACTCTAACTTCAAAACTTTTGCATCAAAAGCACTTGCCTTATATCCAGTAGAAGCAGAGCACGACATTCGCAGTCGCATTGCAGAATTGTTTGGCGATACGCAGTTCAATTACGGAACCAGATTGCTAGCTCAGTCAAATTCAAATCAAGTGGCAAATACTTGGCGGTATTTGTTTGCTAAGCGTCGCCCCAGTCAAATGGATGGCCCCCATCATGGTCAGGAGGTGGCGCATGTTTTTGGCAACTTGTCTGCAAAGGTCACAGCGATTGAAAATGATTACGATCTTCAGGACCAATTTATTTCTAATGCAATGCTCAACTATTGGGTTCAATTTGCTTATACAGGCAATCCAAACCAAGTAGAGCTACCGGAATGGCTTCCCTATGAATTGGGCTCAGATAACATGATTGTTTTTGAAAGTGAAATTTCAAAACAATTTGGATTTCGTCAAAACAATTTGGACTTCATTGATGCGTACTTTGACGCCAACATTGACAGCAGTGTTCAACAGGTGTTGAATTAGATTTTAAGGAAACTCTAAATTTTTCATTTAGGGGTTTTTCAATGGATTCTGAACAGTTTCAAAACGCAGTGCCAACTTAAGCTGTTCAATTCGATCTTGCCCCCAATACATTTGTTCGCCAACAAAAAAAGTGGGAGCCCCAAAAACGCCACGATCAACGGCCTGTGTGGTGACATCTTTGAGTCTGTCTTTGGTAGCTTGGTCGTTGGCCAATTGCAGTAATTCATTGACGTCAAAGTGAGCCTCACGCAAAACGCGTTCTACCACTTCGGGATCATTGAGATTGAGTGCGTCCACCCATATTGCTTTAAAAATAAGGTCCATGAATTCATGCATCCGAGCATCTGAGCGCATTTGCAATGCCGTTAGCATGCGCATCAGTGTGGTGGTAATGATGGGAAAGAAAGGATTGATTTTTAAAGGGACGCCGTAACTGTCAGCAAAACGCTTAAAGTCAACAAATACGTACTTGCCCTTGGCGGGCACGCTAACAGGTGATGCGTTGCCTGTAGCTTTGAACACTGCGCCCAAAAGCATAGGTAGATAGTTTGGATTGGCGCCTGTTTCAGACTTTATTTTTTCCATTTGCGTATGCGCCAAATAAGTGGCCAAGCTCCCAAAGTCAAAATAATAATCGAATGTTTTTGTCATATTGTGTTCATTAAACTTGAGTTAAAACTTTTCCATGTAGGGGCGTAAATCGAGTTCGTGCGTCCATGCGTCTCGAGGTTGTTGATGCAACATCCAATACGCGTCTGCAATGTGGTCCGGATTTAAGACGCCACCCTGATCCTTTAATGCATATCGCTCGGGGAAAAGTGTGCGAATGAATTCTGTATCGATGGCGCCATCAATGATGGTGTGGGCTACATGAATACCCATGGGCCCCAATTCGCGTGCCATGCTTTGGGCCAATCCACGCAAAGCCATTTTGCCGCCTGAAAATCCTGCAAAGTTTGCGCTGCCCCTTAAGGAGGCCGTAGCACCTGTAAAAATAATGGTCCCTTTTTGACCAATACCATGTGCCTCTTGTTCGACATTGTGGGGTCTTGAAACCATTCTCTTTGCCACTTCTCTGCCATTTAAAAAGCCAGCCAAGCAAGCCATTTCCCACATTTTGGTGTAGCGCCGTGCTGTCTCGGTCAAGATGCTGTTCGGTGAATTGGCACCAATATTGAAGACCATCACCCCAATGGGCCCAATGTTGGACTCGATATGTTCTATGAGTTCAATAACTTCGTTTTCTTGTCGTGCATCTGATGCAAAACCATGCGCCACGCCGCCAAATTGCTGGATACTTTCCAGCAACGGGTTTAATTTTTCAAGGGTTCTGCGGGTGACACAAGCTACGTATCCTTCGCGCGCAAATCGTTTGGCTACGGCGCCGCCTGTGGCATCGCCAGCCCCAATGACCAAGCAGACTTTTGATTTTGACATTTTGTGGCTTTAAGCACTTTTATATAAATCAACATCTTACTGAACTCTGAAAAAATTACCACAGAAAAAGTATGACTTCTATTTAAAGACACAGGGTTAAACTGACTTGAAATTTATGTCCATTTGATGTTCACTTCATGCAATCGGAAAAGTAGTCTTTGTTTCTTTTGGAATTAAAGACGACCGTCAATTTTTAACTGCTATTAATATGATCACAATCAGTCGCAAAAGATTCTTTCTTTTTTTCTTATTCGTTTTGTTTATTCCAGTGTCTTGGGCGCAATCTCAAGCTTGGCCTACCAAGCCTGTTAAGTTGATAGTTGCATTTGCCCCCGGTGGTCCGGCAGACATCATTGCCAGACTTCTAGCGCAAACCATGCAAGACAAATTAGGCCAAACAGTTGTTGTTGAAAACCGTGCTGGAGCTGGCGGCAACATTGCAGCTCGATTTGTCGCCAAGGAATTGTCCGACGGTTATGTGTTGCTTGTCACAACCAGTTCTTTGGCAGTCAATCAAACTCTTTACAAAGAGCCAGGCTATGACGCACTCAAAGATTTTTCACACATTGGGTTAATTGCAATCAGTCCCAATATTATTGTGAGCCATCCTAGTGAACCCTCCGCTGATTTGAAAGAATTTATTCGAAATTACAAGGGTAAAAGTGTTTCTTATGGCTCTGCAGGCATTGGCAGTACACCTCATTTGACGGGTGACCATGTGTTGCGTGTTCTAGGTAAACTTGATGCAGTTCACATACCCTTTCAAGGTGCGGCACCCGCTTTAAATGCAACCATGGCCAACCAAGTGCAATTGGCAAGTGTTGCATTGCCACCGGCTGTTCCTTTGATTAAAAGCGGTAAATTAAAAGCTTTAGCAGTAACCAGCCTAAAGCGATTAGATACGTTACCTAACGTTCCTACGGTTTCTGAATCTGGATTTTCTGACTTTGAAGACTACACCTGGGTCGGTTTGTTTGCCCCAACGAAATTACCAATTGAGCTGTTAACTCGATTGAATGGCATCATCAATGATGCAGTCAAACAACCCGATTTTCGCGACAAATTGAATGCCGCTGGCTTTGAGGCTCAGACGGGTAGCCCACAGTATTTCAATGACTATTTGAAGCTTGAACTTACGAAGTGGGGAAAGATTGTGAAAGAAACTGGAGTGACGCCGCAATGAGCGACAAAAGCCCAAGAAAATACATTCGCAGGATTGTGACGGGCCATGATGATCTTGGACGTTCTATTGTGACCGAGGACCAACTTGCGCCTTCTGTTCATACAAATCCTAAACGCGTGGGGTATCACCTCACTCAGTTGTGGATGACAGACCAAACACCTGCTTTCGTGGGCAATGAACCCGACCCCACTTCACGGCCTTTGAAGCTTGAGCCGCCTAAAAACGGATCCGTCGTTCGAATTATTGAATTTGGCCCTGAAGGTGACTGGCTTGACAAAATAGATGCTCAAGATACCAAGCTTGCTTGGAGTGCTTTAGGCACACACACCGCCTCTACTAACCAAACAGGCAATGCCAAGCACCCATTTATGCATCGCACACAATCGGTGGACTACGCATTAATTTTGGAAGGCGAAATTACATTGTTACTTGACAATGAGGAGGTCATCATGAAGACGGGTGACTTTTTGGTAGAGCGTGGAACCAATCATGCTTGGGCCAATCGATCTGGCGCAATGTGCCGAATTTTATTTGTGCTAATTGACGGTCAATTTGATCCTGAAATTTCAAAGCACTTTGACTGATTGCTATCAGTTAAAAGCTAAAAATTCAATGCAAAATTAATTATCTTATGTGGCCTAAAGTGGGCTGCTTCGTGCTGTTCAGACAGCTGCCACTAGTTCTTTGGAAAAAGTGTGTCCCTGACTCACTGAGTTGTTAATTAAAAAATTAATTTAAAACTATTTTCTTGAACTTCAATGGAATCTAGGTTTTTTCCAACCATATCAGGCACATGGTAAACAGAAGTTCCGTCTAACATGGTAAGCAGTGAGGCATTTAAAACTTGAATGACCGTGCTTGAAAGTTCTTTGCCGTCAGCCGTTGCAAGTTTCAGAATATTGACTTTCGATATTTCAATATCCCCCTTTGTCTTGTTCCAAACTGGCTGCGTATCTATGCAAAATTCTCCTGAGCGCTTAGCCACTTTGCTTGTCCAAATTCCGCACAGTTCAATCTTTTGCCGCTCTTTGTTGAATTTGGTTGAAGGTTGATCTAAGACGATTGTTAATTTTTCCTTTGGGAACTTTTTTACGATGGCCAAGTCAATCAACGGTTTTGGAATGCTCAGAGAAATTGCATAACAAGTATTCAATTTCAGGAAAATGACGATTGCAAATATTAATTTTTTCTTGTTCATAAAAGTCATAACCATGTTGATGTTCAATTTGTCCAAATACAGCCCTATGCAGTTTCAGCTTATATGGCCAACTTGTCCACGTACTTAAAAATTTTGGTTACTGTCGAACCACGCATCAGCTTCACTTAGAAGCGACGCACTGCGTACCTGTGAAAGATCACAAGCCACGCCGTTTGAGCGTTGTAGATTGCGAGCAATCCAATATTCTTGAAACCATGCAACGTGGCCCAGCTCCCAAACGGGCGGAT
>CANNNB010000136.1 GCA_947505995.1 Comamonadaceae bacterium | reverse complement strand
GCCGGGGCCAGATTTTATGTTGGTGGTGCAAGCCACAGACATGCCCGCTTACCTCGCACTCACGCAAAGCTTGCTCACTCAAAATGCCAATGTGAGAAACGTCAAAGCCTTCTTTAGCGTCAAGCGGGCCAAGTTTGGCACCGAATTGTCTCTACCAAGTGTTTGAGGCCAGCTCAACAAGCTTTACTTAGCTGCAGGCTTTTTCTGAGGCCTTTTCCAATTGGCAACGCTGGTTTGCCTTGCACGCGCCACGCTTAAAGCACCAGGTTCGGTGCTTTTTGAAATGGCAGAACCACCACCCACAGTGCCCCCCGCACCAATGGTGACTGGCGCAATAAGCACGCAGTTGCTGCCAATGTGCACATCGTCTTCCATGACCGTGCGGTGCTTGTTGGCACCATCGTAGTTGGCTGTAATGCTACCGGCACCAAAGTTCACGCGTTCGCCCACAGTGGCATCACCCAAGTAAGCCAAATGATTGGCTTTGGCACCTTTGGCCATGGTGGAGTTTTTGACCTCCACAAAATTGCCAATGTGCACATCAGGGCCCAATTGAGCACCAGGTCTGAGGCGCGCAAAGGGGCCAATCAGCGCACCCTCGCCCACGCTTACGCCTAATTTTTCACCATCGATGTGGGTGAAGGCATGAATGACCGCGCCAGCGGCGATGCGTGCATTGGCAATGACGCAGTTGGGGCCAATGCGCACGCCTTCGCCCAAATGAACTTGGCCATCAAACACGCAGTTCACATCGATTTCGACATCGGCTTCGCAATGCAGATCGCCGCGCACATCAAAACGCGCAGGATCGGCCAAACGCACCCCTTGCAACATCAATTCGTTGGCTTTTTGCAACTGATAAGCACGCTCTAACTGGGCCAACTGTTGGGGGCTGTTAACGCCCGTCACTTGCACCTCGTCTTGAATGCGATGCGCCACCACCTTCACGCCATCGGCCACAGCCCACTTCACCACGTCGGTAAGGTAGTACTCACCTTGAGCATTTTGATTGTCAAGTTTGGCCAGCCAAGTTTTGAGTTGTTTGGCGGGCACGGCCATGATGCCGCTGTACACCTCTTGAATTTGGAGTTGCTCTGGGCTGGCGTCCTTTTGCTCCACGATGGCCTGCACGCTGTCGCCTTGTGCCGTGCGCACAATGCGGCCGTAGCCCGTGGGGTTGGGCATGTCCAGAGTCAGCAATGCCAAGCTATCGGCTGTCGATCCCGCCTGGCGCACACACGCCATCAAGGCTTTGAGGGTGTCGGCATGGGTGAGGGGCACATCGCCAGACAAAACCACCACCAAGCCATCATCGGCCAGCACTGGCACCGCTTGTTGCACCGCATGGCCTGTGCCCAACTGGGGTTCTTGTCTCACAAATTTGAGCGCCAAGGCACCTTGGGTCTTCGCAACAGCGGCCTCTACCTCAGCGGCGCCGTGTCCAGTAATCACCACCGCAGAACGCGCTTTCAATTGAGCAGCGGTGCCCAGTACATGCCCCAACAAGGGTTTGCCTGCCAAACGTTGCAAAACCTTGGGCAAACGGCTTTTCATGCGAGTACCCTTACCCGCGGCCATGACAACCACGTCGAGTGGCCGTTCGAGCGAAAATGCAGACTGTTTAACTGAGTGATCCGACATGGCGAAATTATCCTTTTGGTTCCGAATTATCACGGCTTCTTTGGTCGCTGTGTCAATGAGCATCATTTTGACGGGCTGCAGCACCGTCCGGTTGGGCTACAACAAGATGCCTGAAATCGCTTCTTGGTGGCTAGACAGCTACATTGACTTCAGCGATGCCCAAGGCCCCCAAGCCAAGGTGGCGCTGCAAAAGCTTCAGTCATGGCATCGCAAGGAAGAGCTGCCCGGCATTGCCGAGTTGCTTGTACAAGCCCAAACACTGGCGCCTCAAAATATCACCGCTGAGCAGGCTTGCAAAATATGGGAAGGTGCCCAAGTTCGCATTGAATCGCTTGTCCAAGAAAGCAGTCGCTTGGCTGCGCCCGTGGTGTCTCAGTTGAGCGCCAAGCAACTCAAGCATTTAGAAAAAGAGTGGGCTTCGCGCAATGAGGATTGGAAAAAACAATGGCTTCAAGGCAATCCAGAGACACGCGTGAAGAAGCGAGTTGATATTGCGGCTGAGCGCTTCAATTCTTTTTATGGTGACATGAACACAGAGCAAAGACAACTTCTGAAACAGCAATTTTTGCAGTCGGCATGGACACCAGAGTGGGGTTATCAGCAGCGGCTCAAGCGTCAACAAGAACAGTTGGCTGCGCTGCAGGCCATGTCTTCCGAGATCACCAAACCTGCCATGCCTTTGCCGCAAGTAGAAAAAGCGCTGCAGTCATTGATCATGCAGTCGGTGCGTCCGAAAAACGCAGGTGACATGTCTAAACAGCTTGTGCTAGAGCAACAAGCTTGTGAAAATTTAGCACAACTGCACAACATCATGTCCCCCTCGCAACGCTTGAAAGCGCAGCGCAAACTCAAAGACTATGAAACCGATGTTCGCGAACTCATGAAAATTTAATTGGGGTCAGATCAACATTAATTTGGTCAATCAGTGAGGGCTGAAGCCAAGGGGGGCTTCCTCATACTGGAGTACCAGAAATCGTTCAGCCCCCCTTGGCTTCAGCCCTCACTGATTAGAAATTAATGTTGATCTGACCCCAATTAAATTAATTCAAACCCTTTTCTAGGAGGGCAATGACTTCGTCTGCGAAGGCTACATACGAGATGGGGCCGCCGGGGCGAAGCCACGTGAAAGTCCAGTTGATCATACCGAACAACATCATAGTGACTGCGGTTTGATTGGAAGCATTTAATCTAGCAGGATAAGCTCGGCGCAAAGCGCGCGTCACAGCGGCAACCACATCGCGTTGTCGGTTCAAAATAAGTTCTCGTGGTGAAATGGTCGGCGAACCTAAATGTTCATCCGGCGCATCACTCAAGAACTGCGTGTCGTTCAACAAAGCCACATGCCGCGTGGCCGAGCTTTCGTACTCCTGCAAAAAAACGCGAATGAGCTCATGCAAAGCAGCACGATCATCCAAATTGCGGCGCTGCGCTGTGGCTTCCGTCAAAGCAATCAAGGACAACAAACGCTGCGTGTAGCGGTCCATGAGGTCAAACAAAATAGCCTCTTTACTGCCGTAGTAATGGTAAAGCCGCGCCTTCGAAGTGCCACATGCCAAGGCAATTTCATTCATGCTGGCTGCAGGGTAACTGCGATCGGCAAAGCACTGCGCAGCAATGTCCAAAATGGCATCGCGCTTGATGTCGTGGGTGGCGGATTTAGGTCTTGCCATATCGATTGATAGACTGATTTATTTTTTCTAGCTGAGCACTAAACTGCTTCAAACAAAATGACTTTTCTGCTCAACTTCTTAGCCCACAGGCCAAACCACACCGTTGTCGTTCAAGATAGCATCTAGCGGCACATCGTGCGGCTCGGGCTCAAAGTCATCGACATAGCCTTGCGTAAAGCCCAAGCCCACCGTAAAAGGTTTAGGCTTAAGCGACGCCAAAGTGCGATCGTAAAAACCGCCCCCATAACCCAATCGGAAGCCCCCCGCGCTGTAACCCACGCAAGGCACAAACAACAAAGTAGGCACAATGACCTCGGTGTCTTTGGGCTTTGGAATGCCATATGCATCTTCCTCCATGGGGCAACCGGGGTACCACGCATGAAAAGTAAGCGTTTTGTGCGCCTTGTCGACTACCGGCAGACCAATGCGGCGCAACTGTGCCTCGCCTGTTAACTCGCCATCCTCTTTCCAGCGGTGAAGCGCAGGCAGGGGATCGAACTCGCCTTTGATGGGCCAATAAGCGCCAATCACCAACTCGGGACGGCCAAACAACCAAATGCGCATCACACGTTGAAGGGCTTCCACCCGCTCATGACGATCCGTCATATTGAGGCGTGCTTTCAACAAGTCTTGGCGAATTTGTTTTTTGGCTTCTGATTTGTCCATAATCGACCTATGCAATTGACACAGATTTTGACATCGCTTGGGGCATCCGTCCTCATTTTCTCGTTATTGAGTCCTGCCTTGGGCCAAACAAATGCCCCAAACAAGGCAGATGAGCTCATTTTGGAGATGAACCAGGCCTTTAAAAAGAACGACAAAGCCCAGCTTTCACGCCTTTTACCCAAGGCCAAAGGCCACGCTCTAGAGCCTTGGGCTGCCTATTGGGAACTTCGCGTGAGGTTAGACCAGGCAAGTGACTTAGAAATTCAGCAGTTTTTAACGCAATACGCTGGCACCTATGCCGAAGACCGCTTGCGAAACGACTGGTTGCTGCAATTGGGCAGACAAAGAGATTGGGCCAACTTTGCAAAAGAATACCCTCGCTTTCGCATGAATGACGACAAGGAAGTTCGTTGCTATGCCTTGTCTACCGACGCACTTATTTCAAAACCTGAAACAGCAACAGAATTGAAACGGCTTTGGTACAGCTTTAGGGATACAGAAGACGGTTGCACGAACACCGCTGAGAAACTTCACGAACTCAAGAAAATTGAATCGCTAGATTTGTGGCGCAAAGCTCGCTTGGCCATGGACAACAATCGCCCGCGGGCAGCCCAATTGGCACTCAACATTGAATCGGTCGAGCTGGGCAAACAAGCTGTCTTGATCCAAGCAGACCCGCAAAAATATTTAGACAAACGCATTTTGGCCATTACCAAAAAACGCAAAGAACTGTCTGTCTTGGCCCTCATTCGGGTGGCCAACACCGACCCCGACAAAGCGGCTCAATTGATTGAAAAAAAATGGGGCCTCATGCTCACCAAAGAAGAGCACAACTGGGTTTGGGCCGTGATTGGGAAACAAGCTGCGCAAAAACTACAAGACAACGCGCACAGCTATTTCAATAAAGTCACTCGCAACCAAGATTTGAATGACGACCTGCTGATTTGGAAAACCCGCGCGGCCCTTAGAAGTGGCGATTGGAAAGCCGTGATATCTGCCATTGACGCCATGGACGGCGTCAAACAAGATCCTGCATGGGTTTATTGGAAAGCACGCGGTCAATTGGCCGCAAACCCCACCGCCTTAGAACCCATGCGCTTAGAAGCCGTCGCCTCCCTCCAAAGCATTGCAAGCGTGAAGGGCTTTTACGAACAGCTCGCTATGGAAGAGCTAGGCCACGCCATTACAGCGCCAGCCAAACCAGAGCCTCTTACACCGCAAGAAAAATCAGTGGCGGCCCAGAACGCAGGACTGCAACGCGCCTTAACCGCATTGAGTTTAGGCCTCCGATCTGAAGGCAATCGGGAGTGGAACTACAGCACCAACTTGCACACCCAAGGCGGCATGAGCGAGCGAGAGCTTTTGGCTGCCGCAGATTTAGCTTGCAGCAAACAAGTGTGGGATCGGTGCATCAACACCAGCGATCGCACCAAAACACAAATTGATTTTGACCAACGCTTTCCCATGCCGCTCAAAGACACTGTCTTGCGCAGAACCAAAGAAATTCAACTCGACCCTGCCTATGTATACGGCCTGATCCGACAAGAAAGTCGCTTCATCATGGACGCCAAATCGGTGGTGGGCGCCTCTGGCTTGATGCAAGTCATGCCAGCCACTGCCAAATGGACTGCCAAGAAGATTGGCATGACGAACTTCCAAGCCAACCAAATCAATGATCATGAAATCAATGTGGCCATTGGCACAGGCTATCTAAAGCTGGTGCTAGATGATTTCGATGGCTCAATGCCATTGGCCGCAGCCGCCTACAACGCTGGCCCAAGCAGGTCACGCAATTGGCGCAAAGGCCCTGTGCTTGAAGCCGCTATCTGGGCCGAAAACATCCCTTTCAACGAAACTCGCGACTATGTGAAAAAGGTTTTGTCCAACACGACAAATTACGCAGCCATCATCACTGGCCAACCGCAATCCCTCAAGGCACGCCTAGGCACTGTGGGTCCTCGCAACGCACAAGCTCCTGCTGAAAACACTGACTTGCCGTGAACGAGCAAGTTTGGAGCTTAGGGTGGGCGGAAGATTTCAAATAATTGGGGTCAGATCAACATTAATTTTGTCAATCAGTGAGGGCTGAAGCCAAGGGGGGCTTCCTCATACTGGCGTACCAGAAATCGTTCAGCCCCCCTTGGCTTCAGCCCTCACTGATTGGAAATTAATGTTGATCTGACCCCAATTATTTCAGGCTAGCAACTTGTCCAAGTTGCTGGTAATTTTTTCTTCGATTTTGTCTTTGAAGGACGCCATCAAAAAACCCAGTTCTAATTTCATGGTGAGTTTCGAAGCAGTCACTTCCAAATACCCAGAAGCGCCTGCCCGCTCGAAATTCAAGCGGTCTTGGATTTCGCCTTGCTCGTTGGTTTCATTGGCCACATACGTGCAGTCCATGCCCCAATCTGACTCGGACTCTTTTTGCCACTGTGCAGCAATAGCACGGGCTTTTTCGAGACCCAATGTATGCGAACGTTGAATCAAAATTTCTGACATACCTTCAAACTTTCTTGAGCAATGCCACTTCAACTTGGCAATCGTAAAACACAGGCGCTCGGCCTAAATCGGTTAGCAATTGGCTGGTCACCTCATTGACGTTGGTGCCATTCAAACCCATCTTGCGCCACCATATTCCCAAGCCGTTCACCACACCAGGTCGTGCGCGCGAACTG
>CANNNB010000135.1 GCA_947505995.1 Comamonadaceae bacterium | reverse complement strand
GGCGCTGTGGAGGTCAAGATAGAGGTCGCGCTGTAGGCCCATTGGTTACTCAGATTGTTGATCCTTGCAAACCAGTTCAGTGCAGCGCCAGACACTTTTTGCTTGTAGCCCACATGCGCATGCCAGAGCGTGAATGTCGGTGTAACAAGACTTCCCTCAGGCACACGATTTTGAGCAGCATGCCAATCAAAGCCTAAATGGGAACTCCAAGGTCCCGCAGCATGAACCAAACTTGCACCAAGTCGCAGAGGGGAGATTCGAGGCAAGGCTTCGCCAGTGTTAAGGTTTTGGGCTCGCACAGCATCAGCTCGCCAAGTCAAATCCAAAGTACCAGCAGATTGCATCAAGCGCCACTGACCAGCAGCTTCAAAACCTGAAAATTTTGCGCGCACACCTTCGTAAACCTGCACAGGTAAATCTTCCTCTACTTCCGAGGTTCCAAGAAGCCCAATGAAGTTTGCAAAACGACTTTGGAAGACGGTCAACTTAAATTGATGTGCCCCTTGTTGCCACTGGGCAGACACATCCATGCTGTTGGCTTTTTCTAAACCAAGCCCAGATTGACCTCGCTCCCAAGCTGCAGTGGCAATGTGTGGGCCGTTGGCAAAAAGTTCGTAGTCTTTTGGCGCTCGTTCAGTGCGCGAAACGTTGGCACTCAAGCGCCACTGTGGTCGCCACTGCCATGCTGAAGACAGCGCAAAACTTTGGGGCGAAAATTTGCGAGTACCCAATTCAAAACGTTCAACACTGGGGTCTGGATTGCCTAAAGACTGAACTGAAACCTGCTCTCGACGAACACCCACATTGAAACTGGCCTTGCCCACTGAAAATTCTTCAATGGCAAACAAGGCTTGTGTTCGCGTATGACTGAAGGGTGCAAAAGCCTCTGCACCGTCTGCCGAAAATTGTCCTTGCTCAGTCTGCAAACCCCAAACGCCCTCCCAAGTGCCAGCACCTGATGTCCATGGCTTGTGTTTGAGCTGAATGCGACTGTCATGGCCTTTGTTGGCAAACACTGTGCCCACGTTACTGCCTTCAAATTCGGTGTGTCGGTATCGAGTTTGACTGGTTTGCCATTCAACACTTTGCAACCAAGCACTTCTTGGGCGCCAATCACCTTCAAGAGCTACGCGCTCTGATTTCATGCCAATGGTGACTTCGTCTTCAGCCACTGTGCCATATTGGCTTTTGTAGGTTTGCACAGAAAGACCCATGAAGCCCTGATCGAAGAACAAGCTGGCACCCACGGCGCCGCCATTGGCGTCGTTGGCAGAGTTGCAAATGCGCTTGGCCAACTCTGGCGAGCCTGGCTTGGTGCAGGGCAAAGCTTGCGGGACTTTGACATCTTTTGATTGACGCTCAAAGGCATCTGCGTGCAATACCCATGAGCCAAAACCCGTTTCGAGCAATGCACCTTTTGAAACTTCCTGATTGCCTGAAGCACCTTGCAATTGAACTTTGCCCAATACACCTTGCATGGGTTTTCTTGGAATGCGGTTGTCTATGACGTTGACCACACCGCCGATGGCACTGCCACCATATTGCAACGCGGCAGGCCCTCTCAAAACTTCAATGCGCTCAGTCGACAAAACGTCCAAGGGCACCGCATGGTCATAACTGAGTGAGGAAACATCCATGCTTGCGCCGCTGTTGCTTAACACCCGAATGCGATCGCCATCAAGCCCTCGCACAATGGGACGACTGGCATTGGGCCCGAAGTAGGTGCTGCTGACGCCAGGTAAATTGTTAAGCGTTTCGCCCAAGGTACTCTGCCCTTGTTGGCTTAAGTCGATGCCCGACAAACTGCTGACATTGTTGGCGTTTTGTAATTTGGAAAGAGGGTTGCCCGTGATGATGACCTCAGAGACAGCTTGGGCGACAGCGCTAGGCAAAAAACCAAGTTGAGACAATGCGGCAAAAGCAAGAACAGGAAGGGTTTTGTGAAATGAGAATGGCAAACGTGCCACTTCATACAACGAAGAAACTTGTAACATGAAAATCCTTTGAAATACAGAAACGCTCTTTCCTTGTGGGAAAGAGGCGAAAAAAATCAAAGGAAAAGAGGGGGTGCGCGCGCAGAAAAGAAAAGAACAGGCGCTTGCAAGTTCTTTTCAATCAGGGGCCATTGAAGGCCATCAATGGGTCTGAGGCTCGCCATGGTGGCGGCAGCGGATTGAAGTGCTTCACCTGAACCCAGATGATCCAAGGCCTGACAGGAAAGTGAATCCTTGGCATGGTCACTGAAAATCACTTTTTCTGAAGTGAGGCTGTCATGGCGTGCATGAACGGTCTTGTGTATTTGGCCTAGGGCAGGCGCAAACAAAACAGCGCTGATGAAAAGCGCTTGAAGCAGTCGAACAAAATAAGACACTGGCTTCACTGTCCTTTAGTCCATTCAGCAAATGTTTTCTTGAACTTCCAAACCTTGGGCGCTGCCACTGCCATGCAATAACCCTGAGTAGGGTTGCGCTCGAAGAAATCTTGGTGATAGTCCTCTGCAGCCGTGTAATTGTCCAAATTCAGGACCTCGGTCACAAGCGGCGATTGAAAAATGTGATCTGCTTCGATTTCGGCCATGATGGCCTTGGCCACCTCGGCCTGCTCTGGCTTGGTAAAGTAAACGCCGCTTCGGTATTGTGTGCCGCGGTCATTGCCTTGGCGGTTCAAGGTGCTGGGGTCGTGGATCACAAAGAAAATTTCTAACAACACCCTGGTACTGATAACTTGGGGGTCGTAGACAAGCCGCACCACCTCGTTGTGTCCCGTCAGACCCGAGCAGACTTGCTCATATGTTGGGTTGAGGGTTTGGCCATTGCAATAGCCCGATTCAACATCCAAGACACCTCTGACTTGGACAAAAACAGCTTCAGTGCACCAGAAGCAGCCGCCCCCGAGGACCAAAGTTTCAGCATGAGAAGGTGGGTTCATGACCCTATTTTGACTCAGAATTCAATTCGGGTGGCCAAAACCCCCGCCTCAAGCAAGCACATGTCATAGGTTCATCAAGTTTAATAATGGAACAGCTCCATGGAACATTTCGCATCGCGATAAAATGCGGCATCTTTGATGTTTAAAGGATTTAGATCATGAAGCCTTCCTTTCAGTGGCAAGACCCCTTTTTGCTTAACGCACAGTTGAGCGATGACGAAAGAGCCATCGTCGATGCCGCCCATGATTTCTGCCAAGACAAATTGCAGACTCGGGTTTTGATGGCCGCACGACATGAAAAATTCGACCGTGAGATCATGAACGAATTTGGCAGCATGGGCTTTTTGGGCTCCTCCATTGAAGGCTATGGTTGCGCAGGCTTGAACTACGTCAGCTACGGTCTAGTGGCTCGTGAAGTAGAGCGCGTGGACAGCGGCTATCGCAGTGCCATGAGCGTGCAAAGCTCCTTGGTCATGTTCCCCATCCATGAATATGGCTCTGAAGCCCAACGACAAAAATACTTGCCTAAATTGGCCACAGGCGAATGGGTGGGTTGTTTCGGACTCACAGAACCCAATCATGGCTCCGACCCTGCAAGCATGATCACACGCGCCAAACCCGTGGACGGTGGCTTCATCATGAAGGGCGCCAAAATGTGGATTACCAACGCCCCCATTGCCGATGTGTTTGTGGTTTGGGCCAAACTCGAAAGCGAAGGCGATGGCCAATCTGCCATTCGGGGTTTCATTCTGGAAAAGGGCATGAAAGGCCTCACAGCCCCCAAGATAGAAGGCAAGATGAGTTTGCGCGCCAGCATCACAGGCGAAATCGTCATGGACGATGTGTTTGTCCCTGAGGCCAACATGTTGCCCAACGTATCTGGTTTAAAGGGCCCCTTCGGTTGTTTGAACAAAGCCCGTTACGGCATCGCTTGGGGCGCTTTAGGCGCTGCCGAGGACTGCTGGCATCGCGCTCGCCAATACACGCTCGATCGTGTTCAATTTGGTCGACCCCTGGCTCAAAACCAATTGATTCAGAAAAAATTGGCCGACATGCAAACCGAAATTGCTTTAGGTCTCCAAGGCTGCTTGCGCGTAGGGCGTCTAATGGATGAAGGCCAAGCCGTGCCAGAAATGATCAGCCTCATCAAGCGCAACAGTTGCGGCAAGGCCTTGGACGTCGCCCGCATGGCGCGCGATATGCACGGTGGCAATGGCATTCACGATGAATACCATGTCATTCGCCACATGATCAATTTGGAAACTGTGAACACCTATGAAGGCACGCACGATGTACACGCCCTGATTTTGGGGCGTGCACAGACCGGCTTGCAGGCTTTTTATTGAAGTCTGGTAACTCAGAAGTCAATTTGAAAGACCGCTCAGGCGGTCTTTTTTTTGATTGAAATTTCATCAACACCTTGACTCTCCTGTCCCTGCGGCTTACATTACTAACCAACGAGTCATTAAACGTGCCTGAATCCCTGCTCACACCCAAAAGAGAACGTCGCAAACAGCAACGCCCCGGCGAGTTGCTAGAAGCGGCGCTCGATTTATTTGTTGAAAAAGGCTTTGCCGCGACCAAAGCAGAAGAAGTGGCGGCCAAAGCCGGCGTCTCTAAGGGAACCCTGTTTTTGTACTTCCCCAGCAAAGAAGAATTGTTCAAAGCAGTGGTTCGCGAGAATGTCGTGAAAACAGTGACTGAAGGCGCCCTGGAAGTTGCCAACTTCAAAGGGAGTAGCGCAGACCTGCTGAAAACACTGATGCTTGAATGGTGGCGCAGATACGGCTCCACCAAGGCCTCCGGCATTACCAAATTGATCATCAGTGAAGGCAATCACTTTCCAGACCTGGCTGCCTTCTATCAGGAAGAGGTGATTGACCCCGCCACGCGCATGCTCAAAGACATTCTTGAGAGAGGACGGGCAACTGGCGAGTTTCTTAACTTCAACACGGAGCACACCACCATGGTGGTGATTGCACCCATGTTGTTTCTTATTATGTCCAAACACGCCAACGCTATTTGTATTTCTGGTTCCCAACAAACAAACCCTGAAAATTTCATTGCGCAACATGCCGACCTCTTGGTGCGTGGACTGTCCAATTCAAACTAACTATGTTGATTTCAAAAAAAATTGTCATCGGTATCGCACTCCTTGCGCTAGCAGGTTTACTCACTTTAGGCATTCAAAAGGGCTGGATAGGCAAGCGAGCAACAGAAGCCATGGTGATTAAAAACAATGGCCCCGTGGGTATCGAGTTGACAGATGGGGACATTGCCATCGCTCAAAAAATAACCATGTCTCAAGGTTTGCCTGTTTCAGGCACGCTCAAGGCGGTTCGCAGCGCCATCGTGAAAGCACGCGTTGCTGGCGAATTAATTTTTCTGGAAGTACGCGAAGGTGATGCTGTGAAAATGGGACAAATTGTGGCCCGCGTAGACAGCACCGAATACTTAGCCAGACAAAGTCAAAGTCAACAGCAAGCACAAGCAGCACTGGCACAAGTTGAAGTTGCACAAAGACAGTTTGACAACAACAACGCATTGGTCAGTCAAGGCTTTATTTCCAAAACAGCCCTTGATACGTCTATCGCCAATCTGAATGGTGCCAAGGCCACCTATCAAGCAGCCTTAGCTGCTTTAGCTCTGACTTCCAAGGCATTAGACGACAGCATTTTAAAGGCCCCCCTGAATGGCTTTGTCAGCCAACGCTTTGCTCAACCCGGCGAACGCGTAGCGCCTGAAGCCCGCATCATTGAAATCGTTGATCTGTCACAACTAGAACTTGAAGCGACACTGACTTCAGCAGAAGCCATGAATGTGAAACTTGGACAGACTGCCAAACTGAATGTTGAAGGAACCACAGAAGAAGTCTTGGCAAAAGTCTTGAGGATTAACCCAAGCACACAAACAGGAAGCCGCAGCGTATTGGTTTATTTGGGCTTGCAGTCTCATCCCTTGCTGCGCCAAGGGGTTTTTGTTCAAGGCACACTGGGCACACATCAAGTTCAAGCCATTGTCGTCCCACTAGAAAGTGTGAGATCGGACAAAACCATACCCTACGTGCAAATCATTCGCGATGACAAAGTGATCCACACCCAAGTAGAACTGGGTGCGAAAGGTGAAGCAAACGGCAAAGCTGTAATGGCCTTGAAAGAAATCGAAGCAGGCACCCTGATGCTGGCACCCAACGCAGGCGCCGTCAGAGACGGCACACTGGTCACGCGAACGCCTAAAACTTCGACCTCCACTCTAGGCTCCAAGCCATAAGCCAAGCGTATGTGGTTTACCAAGGTCAGTCTCAAGAACCCGGTTTTCGCGACCATGATCATGCTTGTCTTTGTGGTCATGGGCTTGTTTTCGTTTCAGCGCTTGAAAGTCGATCAATTTCCCAACATTGATTTCCCAGTGGTCGTCGTTCTCACTGAATACCCTGGCGCTTCACCAGAAATTGTTGAGAGTGAAGTTTCAAAAAAAATTGAAGAAGGCGTGAATTCAATTGCGGGTATCAGCGCCTTAACCTCGCGCAGTTATGAAAATCAATCTGTGGTGGTCATCGAGTTTCAGCTGAGCATGGATGGCCGAAAAGCAGCCGATGACGTGCGCGAAAAAGTAGCCGGTATGCGCGCAACTTTGCGCGATGAAGTCAAAGAGCCGCGCATCATTCGCTTTGACCCTACCAGCAAAGCCATATGGTCTTTAGCGGTTTTCCCTGAAACCCAAAATGACAGCAAGCTGACCAGCCTGGTTGAACTCACCAACTACGCTGAACAAACG
>CANNNB010000134.1 GCA_947505995.1 Comamonadaceae bacterium | reverse complement strand
GTCGATGATTTCGGACAACCCAATGGCTTGTGCTTTTCATCCGATGAGAGTCAGTTGTTCGTCAATGACACAGAAAAACAGCACATCCGCGTTTTTGACTTGAAGCCAGACGGCACACTCGCCAACGGTCGTATTTGGGCAGTCACCACGGGCGAGGGCCGCGGCGGCCCCGATGGCATGAAACTTGATACGCATTCAAACCTGTACAGTTACGGCCCCGGTGGCATTCATGTTTTCGATCGGCATGCAGAATGTTTAGGCGTAATTCGTGGACCCGAGCACGTTTCCAATTTTGCATGGGGCGACGTCGATATGAAAAGCTTGTACATCACAGGTTCAACATCCCTGTATCGCATCCGCACATTGATTCCTGGCTTGCCACAAATGCGCTGAGCCCATTTGCAAACAAATTTCTTCCCATTTCACAACAACTGCTGGGCTATTCCAGTGAAGGACCTTTCAAGATGATGATTGACATTCACAACCACGCCATTCCACAGCGCGTGCTCGATTTGGTGCAACGCGATCCTGTCTATCAAGTCAAGATCAAAGATGGTAAGTGGTACTCTGGCAATATTGCGCCCTTTAAGCTAGACGCCGCTTGGTACGATCCCGAAGCCAAATTGCGCGAAATGGATGGACGCTTGCTCGATGGCGCCATCATTTCTGCTGCTCCCAAGCCTTTGTATTTCTATGAATTAGATCTTGCCCCGCAACAACTCATTGCTCGCGAAACCAACTTGGGTCTGCGTGACTACGTCAAAGGTCACGAAGACAGGCTTGGTTGGATGGCCCATGTGCCCTTGGCTTTTCCAGAGCAAGCGTGTCAGATGTTGCGCGAAGCTGTCGATATGGGTGCTACAGGTGTGGAGATCGGAACCTCAGCCAATGGACATCGACTCGATGAAGACATGTTTGAACCATTTTGGTCGCTGTGCGAAGAGTTAGATCAAACTGTATTTTTGCATCCCGCCTATGAACGCATGGTTCCTGAATACCAACCATGGCGCCTCGAAGTGATCGTTGGTTTGCCAGTTGAAGTAACAGTCACACTGGAGAGAATGATTTACTCGGGCATGCTAGATCGTCATCCCAAGTTGCGCATTGTCGCGGGCCTTGGTGGCGGATTCTTTCCATTCAATGCTGGACGACTTCGTTCTTATGCGAGCCGCGATCCAGCGTTTGCCAATTCGCCCAAACGCGATCCATGGTCTTATGTTGGACAGATCAAGTTTGACAGCTTTGTCGATGATGTTGGGCAACTAGGTTTTCTACTCAAACAAGCAGGTTCAGCCAATGTGTGCATTGGTACCGATTGCTCCTTTGCAAGCGGTGCACCACGGCCTGTCCAAGATCTCAGAGCTGCAGCCGACAACAACGAAGCAATCATCAATGAAGTAGGCGAGAATCCACGCAAGCTATTTCGATTTGTTGGTTGTGGATGTGCGAGGCCTTTTCATGCATGACGATCTAAATCTATTGCGACGCGGAATACTTGTAGCGGCCGCGTCAGCTTGTATCGATCGTGTTGCAAATGCTCAGGCTACCTACCCATCCAAAACAGTGGTTGTGGTTTCACCATTTGCTCCAGGTGGTCTTAACGATATTTGTGCACGCTCAGTAGCCAATGGTTTGCGACAGTCTTTCACGCAGCAATCCGTGATTGTTGAAAATCGACCTGGTGGTGGAACCCTCATTGGTCTAGAACGCGTGGCTCGCTCGGCTCCCGATGGACATGTGCTTGCAACGGTGACAGACTCGAGCATGGTTTATTTGCCTGGCATGGTATCGAAGCTTTCATACAGTTTGGAAGATGATTTCGCGCCTATCACCATGCTTTGCGTGGTGCCCACTATCATCATCGTGCGCCCTGGACTTGACATTCGTTCAGTTCGAGATCTGATTGCGATGGCCAAGGCCAATCCTGGCAAGCTCACTTTTGGATCTGCTGGCATTGCATCGGTTGCTCACATGGCTCCCGAACTTTTCAAATGGCGCACAGGTATTGATATGACGCATGTGCCATACAAGGGAGCAGCACCAGCACTGGCCGATGTCATGGCGGGTCATGTTGACATCATGTTTGCTGACATCGGTACCGCTGCCGCACAAGTCAAAGCAGGTCGCGTACGCCCAATTGCCATATCCAGTTTGCGTCGATCACCATCCATGCCAGATGTGCCAACCATTGCAGAGTCAGGTGTCGATGGCTTTGAAGTGAAATTGTGGATTGGCCTAGCCGCTCGCGCTGGAACACCAACAGACATCATCCAACGATTGAACCGCGAAGTTGTGTCATTCATGCAGCGACCAGAAGTTGGTGGTATCATTGCCGCAACAGGGGCAGAGATCGTTACATATTCTCCCGAACGTTTCTCTGAAATCATCCGCGAAGATCGTGCTCGTTTTGCCCCTATCATCAAGGCTGCCGGAATCAAGTTTGAATCATGAGCAACAAGACCTTCGTCCTTAGCGTCAATGGACAAACGCATGAGTTAAACCTGCCTGCTGAAACACCGTTGCTCTATGTATTGCGCAATGACCTAAAGCTCAAAGGCACACGTTTTGGATGTGGACTTGGGCAATGCGGAGCATGCAATGTGCACGTTGATGGCCATTGTGTTCAATCATGCGATACACCGTTGTGGTCGGTCGCTGGCAAACAAATAAAAACCATTGAAGGACTTGCTGTTAACGGCACATTGGATTGTTTGCAGCAAGCGTTCATCGACGAGCAGGCAGCCCAATGCGGGTACTGCATCAATGGTGTTTTGATGAGCGCCAAGGCCTTGCTGGATGAAAATCCCACGCCAACGCTTGAACAAATATATAAAAAGCTTGATCGAAATTTATGCCGTTGCGGCACACACGTGCGCATTGTGCGTGCTGTGCAAAGAGCTTCAAAAATGTTGACTCAAGATGGGGCACATTCATTATGAGTCAATCGTTGCCAATGGCGCTGGTTCAAAATAATCGACTTGATCGGTGGGTTCAAATTGAAAGCTCAGGTACCGTCGCTGTCAGATCAGGTAAGGTAGAAATTGGCCAAGGCATTCTTTCTGTTTTGGCTCAAATGGCAGCCGATGAACTAGATGTTGACTATGCGCGAATTCGCATCATCCCAGCCGATACAGGCGACAGTCCTGACGAAGGTGTGACGGCTGGCAGTGTTTCAGTTGAAAACAGCGGTAGTGCTTTGCGTCAGGCATGCGCCGAAGTGCGCTACGAGTTACTGCAAGCAGCTGTTCAATATTTGAATGCTGAGCCATCAACGTTGGTCATTGAAGATGGAACAATCATTTCTCCCAATGGTAAGCGAGTGACGTTTTGGCAACTATTAAGTCAAGGCAACCTATCAGCAAAGCTTCAACGCGAAGCCAACGCATGTGCAAAACCCAAGTCTCTGGAGCATTTGAAACTGCTGGGTCAATCGCTACCTCGACTCGATATTGAAAAAAAAATAACTGGTGCAGCGTTCTTGCAAGATATAGAGTTGCCTGGCATGCTTCACGCTCGTGTTGCGCGTCCTCCTTCACCCCGCGCCAAACTCATGTCACTCGATTCAAGCGCCATCGAGGCTATGCCCGGTGTTCAACGCGTTGTGCGTTTGGGTCATTTTTTAGGTGTGATCACTCAGCGCGAAGAGCAGGCCATCGCCGCCGCACAAGCACTCACAGCCTGTGCAAAATGGCATGAAGATGCTGACTTGCCAGATGTGCATGCAGTCAATGATTTCTTGATAGAGTCCTCGCAACGAGAGGAAGTACTGGTCAATCGAGGCAACCAACAAGCACAAGAGCAAAAGGGCATCAGCGCTACTTTCAGTCGACCCTATTTGTCTCATGGCTCCATTGGGCCATCGTGTGCCATTGCGAGTTGGAACAATGGTTTTCTGGAAGTTTGGTCACACAGTCAATCCATCAGGCCTTTGCGTCGCGACCTTGGTATTGCATTTGGTATTCCAATCGAGAAGATCATGGTGCGTCATGCAGAAGGCGCAGGTTGCTATGGTCACAATGGTGCTGACGATGTGGCGCTAGATGCTGCACTGTTAGCGCGCGCTGTTGATGGACGACCTGTTCGCGTTCAATGGTCGCGTGAAGATGAGTTTGCTTGGGAGCCGCTGGGTCCCGCCATGTTGGCGAAACTCAAAGGCGCAGTTGGCACCGATGGCCTGATTGCATTTTGGTGTTTCGATTTATGGAGCAGTCGGCATATCACGCGCCCAGGCCGTGATGTCAATCCAAGTCTTTTAGCAGCGTGGCATTTGGATCAAGGTTTTAGTGCGCCACCACCCATTGACACACCATTTGAAACAGGTGGAACCAGTCAACGCAATGCAGTTCCTTCGTATGACATTCCCAACCTAAAGTTAGTTCACCACGTCATCGATTCGAGTCCCATGCGCACGTCAACCATTCGAGGCATAGGCTCACATCTCAATATCTTTGCCAATGAATCGTTCATGGATGAATTAGCTCATGAAGCAGGTGCCGACCCTGTCGCGTTTCGTTTGCGCCATGTCAGTGGAAAAAGAGAGCGTGCGGTGATAGAAGCTGCTGCTGAAAAAGCGCAATGGGGTCAACCCATGGCGGTTTCTGATGGCGATGTCTCTCGTGGTAGAGGCATTGGCTTTAGTCGTTACCGAGACAACGGCGCGATAACAGCGGTGATTGCTGAAGTGGAGATCAGCAACATGGTTCGAGTGCTGCGAGTCGTGACAGCTATTGACTGTGGACGCGTTGTGAACCCAGATGGTGTCATCAATCAAGTTGAAGGTGGCATTGTGCAGGCGGTCAGTTGGACGATCAAGGAAGCGGTTCAATTTGACCGCAATCGGATCACGTCGTGCAATTGGGAGCAATACCCCATTTTGTTGTTCAGTGAATTGCCAGCGGTTGAAGTGGTGCTGATCGATCAGCCGAATGAATTGTCCATGGGCGTGGGTGAGGTATTTGCAGGCCCCACCGCTGCCGCAATTTCTAATGCCATTTTTGATGCAATTGGCATCCGTGTTCGGAATATGCCCATCACGGCGGAGCGACTCATTTCATTGATAAATCAGTAGGTCCCTTCCATTCATCGAACGGATCAAAACTCATGAAAAAACATCCAATACGCCTGCGCATCGCAGCGCCGCCACATGGCTGCCAACGATCCGGACACTTTGACGTGTTGAATCGACTTGGCATTGCTTTAAGGGGGGCAATTAAGGATGAATGGGTATTCCCCCAATCTTTTCTCACGTCCATTACTCAGCGCCAGAAACGGCGTATGGCCCGATCACCGCAGGGCCAGAAGGCGTCTAGTACCTGACCAAGCGCATGTCGGGCGACACGGGGGCTTGGTACATTCACAAGCCTGGCTCTCTGGAGCGACTCAGATCGGGCGTCCGACAAAAACGAGAACAAACTCATGGCGTACCGACTGGCTCGGTTGGCACCAGTGACTTGCCTGCACTCATGGCACCCAGCGTCGAAAATTTAATTGGCCCCCGCGCGGATGGCTTGGCGGCACACTTTGTCCGTCTGCCGCCCGGCAGCCGTCAACAACTGCCGACGCAAAGTCCTTACGGTGGGCGTTATTACATTGTGACAAGCGGCTCCGTCAAACTTAACAACGCCGAGGCACAGACCATGACTGTCGCTTTCGGCTCGCATGAGGAAGACTTGCTGATGCAAGCTGGAAGTGAAGGTGCAGAACTCTTGGTTTTGCAATTTCCAGTGCAGGCCCGAAGCGGCATTGACACGCAATGAAAGAGTGTTATTTCTCAAACCTCTAGTGCCGCCCAGCTCGGCAATGGTCTGCTCGGTGCGCAGCACGATCTTGGGTAGTGGGGCTGCGCCTGCTCAGCGGCCTACGAGGGGGGCAATCTTCTCGGCCATCAGAGTCATGGATGACCAACTGTTCCATGACGCCTTCGAGCGTGACCTGGTCGTCCGGCATTTGGGGGTCTGACTTGAATGAGTCGCTTTTTTCTTGTCTTTTAGCTGCTGATTGGCGTTCCCTCAAATCAATAGGCAAAAAATTAAGTTTGAATTCGAGTGGGAAGGACTTCTTGCTGATTGATTTTTTTCGATTGCTTTTAGCTATCTACCGTGCAAAAACATGACGTGAATGAAAAAAAATACTCATCCACAATGACCCAACTTGACCCCCAGAACCCTGATTAACAGAAATCCAGGCTACTGAAAATTCCGGTTGCCCATTTTGTAGTTTGAAATAAAACTGTTGTCACAGCAACTAATGGAGCAGTGGCAATGGATGAAGATGAAGAAATGGCCGAGCTAAGGGCTCAAGAGGCTAGGCGGGTGCGAGATGAAGCTAAAAAATGCTTGCGGCATGCCAGCTTTCAACTTGGCAAAGCGGCCTACGAAATCGACGAATACTTGAAAGAATTCAGCACGGCTCGCATTCCCATTAGGCGGCAAGTGATCCTCAACGAAGCCATAGCGCATCTGGTTGCCAATGTGTTGCCTAATTTGGGCATAGCTGAGATGGCAAGAGCACAGGTGCAGCTGGCATTACGAGACTACATCAAAAGTGCAGTTTAAACAGAATGAGTGGTTCGACTTCATGAGCAGTACCTGCCGTTGAAATACTGATTGTTCTCCCCCTTCTCCAGTAATCGAACTTTGCCGCTGAAAATTCGCTGGTGAATGGAAGAACACTGATCAAGCTGCTGCAAGTTGCAAATTGACTTTTTTACCCAGTGCTGCAGCGGCACTGGCAAGGGTGGTGAGGGTTAGGCTTG
>CANNNB010000133.1 GCA_947505995.1 Comamonadaceae bacterium | reverse complement strand
GCTTCAGTTTCTAGCTGCAAAATGCGTTGCCCCAAGGCTTGGCTTTGTGCGGCCAGTGTGGGGCCATCAATTAGCACGCCATTGCGCTCTATGCGAAACAAAGCTTCGCTGGTGGCAATTTCGATGTCATAGATAGCAAGCAATTTGGCATCGGCTTGTATGCGCGGCCATAGAACACCATGTACATCCAAGCATTGGTCTGAATCTTCACAAGAATATTCAGATGCTTTGTCAACATCGACTTGTGCAAACGAAATTTGATGCACACCTTTGCCGCACATGTCTTCGTAAGTCAAACCAGTGCGGCCAACATGTCGCAACGCCAAACTGGTTAGGTTGTGGGGCTTGTGAACTTCCAACACATAACTTTGAAGCATGGTGTCATGCGCATAGCCACGCACCTCAATGCCTTGATTGGCCAACACATGCCGATCGTATTTAACGTGCTGGCCTACTTTGAGTTTGAGTGGATTCTCAAGCCAAGGCTTGAGCTTGGCCAGAACTTCTGCCAAAGGCAACTGCGCAGGCGCATCGGGGCCTTCGTGACGCAATGGCAAATAAGCTGCCTCCCCAGGTTTCACACTCCAGCTGATGCCCACCAATTCGGCACGCATGGCATCGAGCGATGTGGTCTCGGTATCAATGGCCACACATTCAGCAGCCTCCAACCTGTGCAGCCACGCATCAAATTGCGCCCATGTCAAAATAGTTTCATAGTGTTTGTCGCCAGTGACAGTGACAACTGGTTCTGGCTCTGCAAACAAATCGTCCATGGGCACGAATGCCGGCTTGGCAGGGGCACCAGCACCACGGCTTCTGACCAAACCTTTGAACCCGAACTTTTCATAGAAGGCCAACAAGTCGGCATCGTTAGGCGGCACCAAACGAATGGTTTCTAGTGATGGCAACTGGGGCACGTAATCTTTCAAATCGCAATCGGTGCGAATTTTCAAGAGTTGCCGGCCAGTAGGCAACCAATCTACCGCCTTGCGAAGATTCTCACCCACCACGCCCTTGACTTGATCGGCATTGGCCATCAGGTTTTCAAGCGAGCCATATTCAAGCAAAAGTTTGACCGCCGTTTTAGGGCCCACTTTTTGCACGCCTGGCACATTGTCTACCGTGTCACCCACCAAAATTTGATAGTCCAACATCAGACTGGCAGGCACCCCAAACTCTTCTTGAACACCTGCCAAGTCACGACGTTTTCCATTCATAGTGTCAATGATGGTGATGTGTTCATTCACCAATTGGGCCAAGTCTTTATCGCCACTTGAAACCACCACTTCAATGCCCTGAGCCGACCCCACTGCAGCCAAAGTGCCTATCACATCATCGGCTTCAACTCCGGGCACATCCAAAACTTTCCAGCCCATCAAACGGACCAGTTCATGAATTGGCTCAATTTGCGAACGCAAATCGTCGGGCATGGGGCTTCGATTTTGTTTGTACTCAGGGTAAATGTCGTCGCGAAAGGTAGGGCCTTTGGCATCAAACACACACACCGCAAAATCTGCAGGAATGTCTTTTCGAAGGCGCTCCATCATGTTGATCATGCCTCGGATGGCGCCGGTGGCAGGACTGCTGGGGTCGCCAGGCACTGCCCGCAAATCGGGCATGGCATGAAAAGCTCGGTAAAGGTAGCTGGAACCATCCACCAGCAAAAGGGTTTTCTTGTCGCTCATAACCCAATTGTGCCTGTCCTATGGCGGTTTTGCCGAGACAAAGTCTGTCAAATTTGGCTTCAACACCCTCTACAATCACTTGATGCATTTCGCCATGCCTTCGGGCGCCTCTTTCTACATTTCAAACACCCGCTAAGCCATGGCTGTTTTTACGACCGTTACACAAGAGCAAGCAGCCTTGCTGATGTCCCAATTAGGCTTAGGAGAACTGACCGAGTTCAGGGGCATTGAGGGCGGAATTGAAAACACCAATTATTTCGCCACCACCGATTTGGGCGATTACGTTCTCACTTTGTTCGAGCGTCTTACGCATGAACAATTGCCCTTTTATTTGTATTTCATGAAGCACTTGGCAGAAAAAGGCATTCCTGTGCCCAACCCTGCTGCCAACCGAGATGGCGACATCTTGCACACTCTGTGTGAAAAACCTGCAGCGGTGGTGAACCGCCTTAATGGCAAAAGCCAGTTAGCACCCAACTCTGAGCATTGCAGTGCCGTTGGCGAAATGTTGGCCCGGATGCACATTGCAGGTCAAGACTTCAGCCGAAGCCAACCCAATTTACGTGGCCTTGCATGGTGGAACGAAACGGTGCCAGTGGTGCTTCCACATTTAGATGAAGCTCAAGCCAATTTGTTGCAAAGTGAGCTGGCCTATCAAAATCACATTGCGCAAGGAGCTGCCTACCAAGCGCTGCCAAGAGGCGCAGTCCACGCCGACTTGTTTCGCGACAACGTGATGTTTGAAGACCAACTTTTAACAGGGTTCTTCGACTTTTATTTTGCAGGCGTTGACACTTGGTTGTTTGACTTGTCGGTTTGCATGAATGATTGGTGCATTGATTTAACAACAGGAGAACACTCACCTGATCGGGCACAGGCCATGTTGAATGCTTATCAAGCCATACGCCCTTTACGTGCTGCAGAGAGACAACTTCTGCCAGCCATGCTGCGCGCAGGCGCATTGCGCTTTTGGATTTCCCGGCTTTGGGACTTCTATTTACCCAGAGAAGCTACCATGCTGAAACCACACGATCCCACCCACTTTGAACGGGTATTGCGTGCTCGTTTGTCTTCGCCATTTAAGCTCTGCGCATGAAGCTGAACATTGTTCCTGCCAAACAAGGCCTTTCTTGGGTCAAACAAGGTATTCGTACTTTTTGGCGCCAGCCTCTGGCTTTGACAGGCTTGTTCTTTTTGTTCATGGCTTGGGTATCCGTCTTGTCCATGGTGCCCGTTTTAGGTTCGGCATTGGCGTTGCTCATTTTGCCTGCTGCCACATTGGGACTCATGGTGGCCACCGAACAAGCAAGTGCCGGAAAGTTTCCCATGCCTACCGTTTTGATGGTGGCATTTCGAGCTGGCCAACAACGGCTCAAGGCCATGCTCCTTTTAGGCGTGCTGTATGCCATTAGCTTTTTGGCCGTCATGGGCATTTCTTCGCTAATCGATGGCGGCGGATTTGCCAAAGTTTATTTGGCCAACTCGCCCATCACACCAGAAGTGGTCAACAACGCTGATTTTCAAGCTGCCATGTGGGTGGCCACCATTTTGTACATTCCTTTGTCAATGTTCTTTTGGCACGCCCCTGCCTTGGTTCACTGGCATGGCGTTCCGCCTTTGAAAAGCATGTTTTTCAGCGCAGTGGCTTGTTGGCGAAATTTTGGCGCATTTGCCTTGTATTTGTTGGCATGGGCGGGCGTGTTTGTGGCGGGCGCCACGGTCATCCTCGTCATCAGCAGCGCCCTTGGCGGTAATGATTTATCGGTTGCCGTTCTCATGCCTGGTGCATTGCTGATGGCAGCCATGTTTTTCACATCGGTTTACTTTAGCGTGAAAGACTGTTTTGAATTGCCCGAGCCAGGCAGCGAACATCAAGCATAAAAAAGCCTGCTTTCGCAGGCTTCTATAACTTGCCGTATCCGATCGATTGAATCAATGGTGGTGGCCATGAGCACCATGTACATGGCGATGCTCAATTTCCTCTGGAATGGCCGCACGCACATCTGTCAAATTCAATTGGAATTGCAAAACTTGACCTGCCCAAGGATGGTTGCCATCCAGCATCACGGTGTCGCCCTTGATTTTCAAAACATTGAAAATGGCTTCACGACCATCGGGGGTGCGGCCTCGCAATTGCCCCCCCACTTTCACGCCAGGCGGAAAATCCTTCTTGGGCATGGTTTGCAACAAGCCTTCATCGCGCTCGCCAAAAGCATCAGCAGGACTCAGTACCAATGTGGTTTGATAACCCTTGTCTTGACCATCTAATGCCTCTTCAATTTTAGGCAAAGTATTTTCATAACCGCCATGCAAATAAGCCATGGGCTCTTCTGCGGCTTCCAATAATTTACCTTTAGCATCTGACACTTTGTATTTCAAGGTCACGACGGTGTCTTTTTCAATTTTCATGCAGTCCTCTTCCTTTTATTCAAAATTATTCCACAGGTGTTAATTTGGCAACAGACAAGGCAAGCCACTTCACACCATGTCTTGGAAAATTCACTTGCGCACGAGCATCAGCACCCGCGCCCTCAACGGCCAAGACCTGGCCTTCACCAAACTTGTTGTGAAACACTTTCATGGCCACTTTGATGCCATGCGAGGGCTCCAATTTTTGCACAGGCACAGGCGGGCTTTTGTAAGTCTCCGCCGAGCCCAAACTGCTATGACCCCAGGCGGGCTTGGCCTGAAAGGCTTGCGCAGGCGATGTCCATCCACCACCCAACCCGCTTGCAAAACCCGGATTCTTAGGGGTAATCCATTTCAAGCACTCTTCAGGCAACTCATCCAAAAAACGGCTCTTGAGGTTATAGCGCGTTTGGCCATGCAACATGCGCGTTTGCGAGTGACTTAGGTACAAGCGTTTGCGCGCTCGGGTAATGGCCACATACATCAGCCTGCGTTCCTCTTCCAAACCGTCATAGTCGTTCATCGAGTTTTCGTGAGGAAACAAGCCCTCTTCCAAGCCCGAGATAAACACAGCATCAAACTCCAAACCTTTGCTGGCATGCACCGTCATCAGCTGAACGGCGTCTTCACCGGCTTGCGCTTGATTGTCACCAGCCTCCAAAGCCGCATGCGTTAAGAAAGCCGCCAATGGCGACATCACTTCACCATCCTCGGCTACTGGCGCCATCTCGGAGACCGTGGCCTCAGCATCTCGGCCAAAGCCTTCTTGCGTGACAAAGGTTTCGGCAGCGTTGACCAATTCTTCCAAGTTTTCAACGCGATCGGCACCTTCTTTTTCAGTTTTGTAATGCTCGACCAAACCCGTTTTGTCGAGTACCAATTCGATGATCTCGCGCAGTGTCATGCCCGGCGTTTGTTCGCGCATGACGTCGATCATGGCCACAAAGCCAGCCAATTTGGCGCCAGCTTTGCCGGCGGTGGTGCTCACGGCATCGTGCAAAGAGCACCCCAAACCTTTGGCCGCATCTTGCAGTTGCTCCACACTGCGTGCACCAATGCCGCGCGGGGGAAAGTTCACGATGCGCAAGAAACTGGTGTCGTCGTTGGCATTCTCCAAAATGCGCAAATAGGCCAAGGCATGCTTAATTTCAGCACGCTCAAAGAAGCGCAGACCGCCATAAACTTTGTAGGGCACTCCTGCATTGAACAACGCAGTTTCCATCACACGACTTTGCGCATTGCTGCGGTACAAGACAGCCACTTCCTTGCGTGTTAAGCCATCACCCTTCACCAGTTGACGAATTTCATCTACCAACCACTGGGCTTCAGCAAAATCGCTGGTCGATTCATACACCCGCACGGGTTCACCGGCACCTTGATCGGTGCGCAAGTTTTTGCCCAAACGATTTTTGTTATTGCCAATGAGTGCATTGGCTGAATCCAGAATATTGCTGTAGCTTCTGTAGTTTTGCTCTAGCTTAATTTGGTGTTGCACGCCAAACTCGCGCACAAAGTCGGCCATGTTGCCCACTCGAGCACCCCTGAATGCGTAAATACTTTGGTCATCGTCGCCCACTGCCAAAACAGCGCTGCCATGCTCTACGGGCAAGCCTGCGATCATTTTGATCCAAGCATATTGCAACTTGTTGGTATCTTGAAACTCGTCAATCAGCACATGTTTGAAACGGGCGCGGTAATGCAATCGGATTGAGTCGTTGTCACGCAGCAGCTCGTACGAGCGCAACATCAACTCGCCAAAGTCGACCACGCCTTCGCGCTGGCATTGATCTTCATAGAGCTGGTAAATGTCTACTTTACGGCGCGTTTCATCGTCGCGCACATCGACATCTTTGGGACGTTGGCCGTCTTCTTTGCAACCGGCTATGAACCACTGCAATTGCTTAGGTGGAAAACGCTCATCATCGACATGGTTTTGCTTACACAAGCGCTTAATGGCCGACAACTGATCTTGGGTGTCCAAGATTTGAAAAGTTTGCGGCAGGTTGGCCATCTTGTAATGAGCCCGCAAAAACCGGTTGCACAGGCCGTGAAAGGTGCCAATCCACATGCCCCTGACATTCACTGGCAACATTGCCTGAAGCCGAAGCATCATCTCTTTGGCGGCCTTGTTGGTGAAGGTCACCGCCAACACGCCCCCCGAACCCACCTGGGAGGTCTGTAATAACCAAGCAATTCGGGTGGTTAATACCCGGGTTTTGCCAGACCCCGCCCCCGCCAAAATCAGGGCTGATTCAGAGGGAAGCGTGACTGCCCGCAGTTGTTCAGGGTTCAGATTGCTCAAAAGGGGCGTTTGGTCATACATACCCCAATTGTAGAAACTCCTGACGCCTTGTTTTGAAATTGCAAAACAAAACGGGTAGAATCAGCCACCGGGCCCAAGATTCTTGCGCCCGGTTTTTTTTGCCCAAAAAAGGCACTCAAAAACCGGCCAAGCCAAGCGCTCATTCGTTCTTTCAACGATCCTTTTGGAGCTTGGTTAAATGGAAATTTTTGATTACGACAATATCTTGTTGCTGCCCCGCAAATGCCGCGTGGAAAGCCGATCTGAATGCGATGCTGGCGTAGAGCTGGGAGGCCGGAAATTCCGCCTTCCAGTGGTTCCAGCCAACATGAAGACGGTAGTGAATGAGAAGATCTGCACCTGGATGGCGCAAAATG
>CANNNB010000132.1 GCA_947505995.1 Comamonadaceae bacterium | reverse complement strand
GCCACAATCAGTGTGCCGCCATGGCCATGCACGATGGGTTTTGGCAAGCCGGTGGTGCCGCTTGAGTAAACAATCCAAAGAGGATGGTCAAACGGCAATGACATGGGCTTGAACGCATCAACCTCCGTGCCATGCTTAGACGTGGTTTGTGACATGCGAATGGCCGAAGCCACTTCGTTGCTGGCCAAATCTGCAACGCCCAAGTTGTCATGCAAAATCACATGCTGCACAGAAGGCAGTGCATCCTTGAGCTCTTGCACCACCGTCATTCGGTCGTAATCCTTGGCACCATACGTCACGCCATCACAGGCGATGAGCACCTTCGGTTCAATCTGTTTAAAACGATCGAGGACAGCCAAGGTGCCCATGTCGGGCGCACAAATACTCCACACACCGCCCACACTGATGGTGGCCAAGAAGGCCACAATGGCCTCGGGAATATTGGGCAAGTAAGCCGCCACGCGATCACCAGGTTGCAAGCCTTGTGCTTTTAAATGCAAGGCCATGGAGGCCACTTGACGCTGCAGCTCTGGCCACGAAATTTCTTCGTGCTGTCCTTTTTCGTTTTGGGCAATCAAGGCCGCAAAACCTGCCGCATGGGCTTGATCGACGTGCCTTAAGACTTGGCTTGCATAGTTGACTTGTGCGCCAGGAAACCAAACAGCCCCGGGCATGGCATTGTTGGCCAACACCACTTCATGCGGCGTGGGCGATTGAAGGTCGAAATAGTCCCAAATGCTTTGCCAAAATGCATCGAGGTCGGTGATCGACCATTGCCATAGGTCTTTGTACGCGTCAAATGCAATGCCTCGGTTGTGTCGCAACCAATCTTGATACAGTCGAATTTGCGGCACGTAAGCGTGCGGTGCCTGAGGCGCCGTTTTGGGCAAGTCAGCAAGCGAAGAAAGATAGGGCGATAAAAATGGGGAAGGGGTGCTAGCGTTCATGCCCATAGCCTAGCCTGCGAGCTGCTGGCTGTCACCCTGAAAATCCCCAATGCTTGCGCTTAGGTGACAGCTTGTTGCGGCATGGCGGCCTTAGCTTTAGCCCTTGCTTTTCATCCGTTCGCTTTTCCAATAAACATCGGTGCCGCCATCCATCCGGTTTAAGACCCGCGAGAGCACAAACATCAAATCGGAAATTCGGTTTAAGTATTGGCGCGGCGCATCATTCAGCGCCTCTTCATTGCCCAAGGCCACGGTTGCCCGCTCAGCACGCCTAGCCACAGTGCGACAAATGTGCGCTTGGGACGCCGCACGATTGCCGGCCGGCAAAATGAACTCTTCCAACTTGGGCAACTGCGCGTTGTATGTTTCCAGCGCCTGATCCAGAACCAAAACAGCCTCTGCCTTGAGCAACTCAAAGCCAGGAATGGACAATTCGCCGCCCAAATTGAAAAGTTGATGTTGTACTTCGACCAACAAATCGCGAACATCCTCTGGCATTTTTTCACACAGCAACAAACCAATATGCGAGTTCAATTCATCGACATCGCCCATGGCATGCACGCGCAAACTGTTTTTAGATACGCGTTGGTTGTTGCCCAAGCCGGTAGTGCCCTCGTCGCCTGTTCGCGTGGCGATTTGTGTCAGTCTGTGTCCCATGGTGTTTTCCCTGTGCGTGGCGGACTGCAAAAATGCATGTCTCAGCGTAAACTCTGATTTTGACCGAGTTTGGGGACATTTCCCCAAGCATGGTCATTGCGACTTGTTCCTTCTCAAATTTTGACTGCCCTTCAATCAGGAGCCTGACCATGAACGCACCAACCCCAGCAGCGCATTTGGCGCCCGTTGTCAACGCTCGGCTTGTGCCGCAGGCATTTCTAGATGCTTTGAAGGCTCGTTTTGGCAGCAACTGCTCTACGGCACTGGTCATTCGAGAGCAACATGGCCGCGATGAGTCGGCATTTGCACCTGTTCCCCCACCATCCGCAGTGATCTTTGCCGAGTGCACACAAGATGTGGCCGATGCCATCAAATTGGCCAGTCACTCCAAAGTGCCGGTCATTCCATTTGGCGTTGGCTCTTCTTTAGAGGGCCATTTGCTGGCCGTTCAAGGCGGCATCAGCATTGACCTGACACGCATGAACAAAGTTTTGTCGATCAACGCTGAAGACCTGACGGTGACGGTGCAGCCTGGCGTAACGCGCAAACAACTGAACGAGGAAATCAAGTCAACGGGCTTGTTTTTCCCAATCGATCCAGGTGCGGATGCCACCATTGGCGGCATGAGCGCAACACGCGCTAGCGGCACCAATGCCGTTCGCTATGGCACCATGCGCGAGAACGTATTGGCCCTTGAAGTTGTGACTGCTTCTGGCGAGGTCATTCGGACGGGCACGCGAGCCAAAAAATCGAGTGCGGGTTACGACCTCACGCGTTTGTTTGTCGGCAGCGAAGGCACCTTGGGCGTGATGACCGAAGTCACAGTCAAGCTTTACCCCTTGCCTGAAGCCATTTCAGCGGCCATCTGTTCTTTTCCAAGCATTGAGGCGGCCGTGCAAACCGTGATCCAAGTGATCCAGTTGGGCGTGCCCATTGCGCGTGTTGAATTAATCGATCACAACTCAGTGCGCATGGTCAACGCTTATGCCAAATTGAGCTTGCGTGAAGAGCCCATGCTGTTGATGGAGTTTCATGGCTCGCCTGCTGGTGTGAAAGAGCAAGCCGAAACAGTTCAAGAAATTGCCAGTGACCATGGCGGCAACGCTTTCGAATGGGCCACCACCCCAGAGGAGCGCACGCGCCTTTGGACGGCGCGTCACAACGCATATTTTGCCGCGCTTCAAAGCCGGCCAGGCTGCCGAGCCATCAGCACAGACACCTGCGTCCCCATCAGCAAATTGGCAGATTGCCTACTAGACTCAGTGGCTGAAACAGAAGCAAGTGGTTTGCCCTACTTTTTGGTAGGTCACGTCGGCGATGGTAATTTCCACTTCGGCTATTTGATAGACCCTGAAATTCCAAGTGAGCGTGAGATTGCAGAAGACCTGAATTACAAACTTGTCAGCCGTGCCTTGCGCCTAGGCGGCACATGCACTGGTGAGCATGGCATTGGACTGCACAAAATAGAGTTCTTGGTGACTGAAGCGGGCGTCGGCGCCGTCAACATGATGCGCACTTTGAAGCAAGCCTTAGACCCTCACAACATCATGAACCCCGGAAAAATCTTTCATTGAAAAAAGGGCCATTGGCCCTTTTTCATTGCATCAAACAGTCTGCGTGCTTCGTGCAAGTTTGAAACATTTTTTGTTTTGGCTTAGGCGCGAAGTTTGTCAATCAGCCCATTGAGCTCATCAAGTGATCCAAACTGAATCGACAACTCGCCCATTTCTTCAAATTTGCCGTGCCGCTTGACGCGCTTCTTGATTCGAACTTCCACCTGTGCCGTTAGCAAGTCTGAGAGCTCTTCTTCAACACGTTTAATGTCACGTGATTTTTCTTTTTTCGGTTTTTGTTGCACCAAAGAAAATTCTGCACTGAGCTTCTTCACCAGACTTTCAGCCTCTCGCACAGACATTTTTTTGGCGCTGATTTGATTGCCCGCTGTTATTTGCGCGGCCTTGTCCAAACCCAACAATGCCCGGGCATGCCCCATGTCAATGTCACCTGCCATTAACATGGTTTGTACGGGCTCAGCCAAATTCAACAAACGAAGCAAGTTGCTGGCAGCACTCCGAGAACGCCCCACAGCTTGCGCCGCCGTTTCATGGGTCAGGCCAAACTCTTTGATGAGCCGCTGCAAGCCCAGCGCCTCTTCGAGTGGGTTGAGGTCTTCGCGTTGAATGTTCTCAATCAAGGCCATGGCCGCGGCAGCCTCATTGGGCACATCGCGAACCAAAACCGGCACCTCGTTCAAACCGGCCAGTCGCGATGCGCGAAAACGACGTTCACCTGCAATGATTTCATATTTACCTGCATTGGGGCCATCACTTAACTTGCGAACCAAGATGGGCTGCATGATGCCTTGCGCCTTGATGGACTCCGCCAACTCGTAGAGTGCGCCCTCGTCCATTCGGGTTCGCGGTTGGTACATGCCTGGCACCAACTCGCTCAATGCCAAGCTGTTGGGGGTTCGGTTGGCTGCTGCCTCTACGGCTTGAGGCGAGCTTGGCTCATCCTGAACCTTGGGGCCCAACAATGCTTCCAGCCCTCGCCCCAAGCCCTTTGGTTTTTTAGTGACCATGTTCTTTTGCTTTCATCAATTCATTCAACAATGCTTGGCCTTCTGGCCAATCGCCCAAATTTGATTCCGCGTTCAAGTGTCCGCATTCGCCTAGATTGAAGTAAGCAGACCCCCATGCCTTGGCAAAATGTTCTGCGCGCGAAGGGGTGCAATTGGGATCGTTTTGACTGCCAATCAACATTGATTTGAAAGGCAAGGCTTTCAGTGCAATGGGCCGCCAACTTGAAAACACATCTTGATGCTGTGATGCCTCAACGTCACCAGGGGCCACCAAAAGGGCCGCTTTGACTTTGTGGCATTGTGCAGAAATTTGAGACCAGGCGGCCACTTGAATACAACCCAAACTGTGTGCAACCAAGAATACGGGCTCGGTCAGGTCAGACACCACATCGTCTAATCGCGCTAACCAGTCGCCGCGAAGCGGCCTCATCCAGTCATGTTGGTCTACCAGCTGATAGCCATGCTGAATGATCCATCGACTTTGCCAGTGTGAGGGCCCACTTCCCTTCCAGCCAGGCAATATAAGGATGTTAGAGTTTTTCATCAAGCCTCTGCTGTGGCCTCATAGCGTTGGAATACGCTGTACCAACTCCCTGGCAAACTCCACAAATGCTTGGCTGCCTTTGGCTGAGGGGTCAAACACAACACCCGGCAAACCATAACTGGGGGCCTCTGCCAAGCGCACATTTCGAGGAATCACTGTGTTAAAAACTTTGTCGCCAAAGTGCGATTTAAGTTGCTCACTCACTTGCTGTTGCAACGTAATTCGAGGATCGAACATGACGCGCAGCAAGCCAATGATTTTCAGGTCGGGGTTCAAATTGGCATGCACTTGCTTGATGGTGTTCACCAAATCTGTCAGACCTTCAAGCGCAAAATATTCGCATTGCATCGGAACAATGACACCATGCGCCGCGCACAAGCCATTCAAGGTCAACATTGACAAAGAGGGTGGGCAATCAATTAAGACAAAGTCAAAATCCTTTTCTGCCACCTCCAATGCCAACTTCAACCGTTGATCGCGCCGTTCAAGGTCAACGAGTTCAACCTCTGCCCCAGCCAGTTCGCGGTTGGCTCCCAAGACATGGTAGCCACATTTTTCCGAAAAAATGGCGGCCTCTTGAATGCTGGCAGACTCTAGCAAAACGTCATACACACTGAGCTCTAGCTGCCTTTTGTCGACACCCGAACCCATGGTTGCATTGCCCTGCGGATCGAGGTCAACCAACAAAACGCGCTGCCCCACTTTGGCTAAGCCAGCGGCCAAGTTAACGGCCGAGGTGGTCTTGCCAACGCCGCCCTTTTGATTTGCAACACAGAAAATCTTTGCCATTTGTTACTCTTTTAATTTTCAGCGAATGCGATTATTTGCCTAAGGCCAATTTGAGACCAAAACCGATTAGGAACAATCCGGCAATTTTTTGCAAGAGTCCAGACACTTTGGGGTTGGCTCTAATGCGAGCTGCCATGGTCTGCGTGATGACCACAACGCCAAAACAATACATGAAGCCCAAAACAGCAATGGTGACCGCCATGAATACAAAAGTAATCATTCCTTGGTGCTGCTCAGGGTCAATGAATTGAGGGAAAAAAGCAAAGTAAAACATGATCGTTTTTGGATTGAGCAATGTAATGAACATGGTTTCTTTGAAGTATTGACCGGGTGTGATCTTGATTGATGGCCCTTCACCCGACTTGGAAAAGACCATTTTAAAACCCAGCCATGCAAGGTAAGCTGCGCCCACCCATTTCAAGGCCAAAAATAAATGCGGGTACGTTTGCAACAATGCCGCCACACCGGCCACTGTCATCCACAACAAAATTTGGTCACCCAAAATCAAGCCCACGACAGACGCAACGCCGCCCCTCATACCGCCTTGGGTGGTAGAGGTAATTAAGGCCAAATTCCCGGGGCCTGGCAAGAACAAAAGCAACACGAAGGCGGCGACAAAGGCGCCGTAATCAGAAATTCCAAACATCAAAGGCTTTCTCAATGAGCCCAAGTGTAAGGGGCGAAACTCAGGTCGCGCTTGCTTCAGTAGACAAAGTTATTGATTTTTTCATCCAGACCATGCAACGATCGGCCGCCAAACCAGGAACCTGGAGTTGTTCCACGTGAAACACCTCTACAAAAGAAGGCAGCGCCGCCATCTCTGCTTCGGGCAACTTGCCCTTCATGGCCATCCAAACACCGTCTTCTGACAAGGCGCCGGCCGACCAATTGACAAAGTCTGGCAAAGAGGCAAATGCTCGGGAGCAGATGACGTCAAAAGGACCCGTCAAGCTTTCTACCCGCGCATGAAGCCCGCGCAAGTTTGACAACTTTAAATTGGCTGCCACCTGTTGCACAAACGCTGCCTTTTTAGATACGGCATCGACACATGTGACGCGGATGTTGGGGCAACAGATAGCGATCACCACACCCGGCAAGCCGCCACCCGACCCCACATCCAACAACTCGATTTCTTGGGCAACGCCTCTTGCGCCTTGGGCAAGATAGCGAAGCAAGGGAGAAATTGACGACAAACTGTCTAGCAAATGGTGGGTCAAGATTTCCTGCGGCGTTTTCAAGGCTGTGAGGTTATAAACCTTGTTCCACTT
>CANNNB010000131.1 GCA_947505995.1 Comamonadaceae bacterium | reverse complement strand
AATGCGGGTTGGCCGCCAGATGACGACCAACGAATTGGCCAACGTGGCAACGCCCGGTTTCAAGCGAAGCTTTGAATCGGCCATGATGACCCTCAAGGTTCAAGGTGCAGGTTTTGAATCACGTTTGCAGCCACAGTCTTATGCCAGTGACAACATCAACATGAGACCAGGCGTGATCCTCAAAACAGGCCGTGATTTGGATGTGGCCATGGATGCCCAGACCGTGATGGGTGTCACAGCGCCTAATGGTGAATTGGCCTTTACCCGTCGTGGCGATTTAAAACTGAATGGCTCGGGTGTTTTAGAAACAGGTACAGGCGCTTTGGTTCGCGGACAAAACGGTGGTCCCATCACCATTCCACCGGGTTTCTTCGTCAAGATTAACAAAGAGGGTTCTGTTTTTGCCACCAACCCAGCCCAAGCTGGTGTGGCCGCGCCCGTGCTCATTGACCGCATTTTGTTGCGCGACTCAAGCCAAGTTGCCTTAGAGCGCCGTGAAGACTCTCTTTACAAAATTGTGGGTAAGCCCACAAACGAAGACATTCCTGTGACTGGCAAATTGGCCACGCTCACGCCCGAAACATTAGAAGGATCCAACGTGAATGCCATGGAAGTCATGGTGAAGCTCATGGATCAAAGTCGTTCATTTGAAATGCAAGTGAACGTGATCAAACAAAACAAAGACGTTGACGAGTCGGGCGGCACCATGATGCGCGCCTCGGCTTAATCGGCTTTATTTTTTAACCAACAACTGAACATTTAAAAGGAGCTCGCCATGGACGCAAGTATGTGGGTCGCTAAAACCGGTTTGGATGCGCAACAAACGCGCATGAACGTTATTTCCAATAACTTGGCCAACGTCAATACGACAGGCTTTAAGCGCGATCGTGCTGTGTTTGAAGATTTGCTGTATCAAAACATTCGCCAAGCTGGTGGACAAACGGGTGCCAATACACAAGCCCCTACTGGCTTGATGTTGGGTACGGGTGTGCGTGTGGTTGCTACTGAAAAGCAGCACTCTCAAGGCAACATGGTCAACACCCAGAACCCATTAGACGTTGCCATTGCTGGTGAAGGGTTCTTTCAAATTTCGCAGCCTGATGGCACCATTGGCTATACCCGTGATGGTAACTTCAAGCTCTCCAACACAGGTCAAATTGTGACGGCGTCGGGTGCTTTGTTGCAACCCGCCATCACCATTCCCAACACAGCTTCATCGGTTACTTTTGGCCGTGACGGCACAGTCTCGATTGAACTGGCAGCTGGCGGCTCACAAATTATTGGTCAAATTCAATTGGCCCGTTTTGTCAATCCAAGCGGCTTGGAAGCCAAAGGTCAAAACATACTGAAAGAAACACCTGCCTCAGGTGCTCCCCAAGTTTTGCAACCTGGCGTCACAGGCGCTGGCAATTTGATGCAAGGCACCTTAGAAGCCTCCAACGTGAACGTGGTGGAAGAAATGGTGAACATGATCGAAACACAGCGCGCCTACGAAATTAACTCCAAAGCCATCTCAGCTGTTGACGGCATGTTGAAGTTCATTAACAACAACCTCTAAGGCAAAGCATCATGAACGCCATCGCAAACTTCAGCCAACAAGTTCGCACTTTGCACTCCAAACGCATCTTGCTAATTGGTTTGGCTACGTTGTCTGTTTGCTTAACAGGTTGCAACGTCATGCCACCTCAGGCCATGTCGCACTCACCGCAGTTTGAACCCGTTTATCCCATCCAAAAAAATCAAGCAACTTCTGCAACGGGCGCCATTTATGTCGGCCGTCAGAGTGACAGCTGGTTTGGCAAAGGTCGCAATTTTCAAGTAGGCGATGTCATTACCGTTTTGCTCAATGAATCAACCCAAGCGGCTCGCAGCCAAGTGGGCTCTGTTAGCCGCAATTCAACCAACGACATGCTCTCTCCAGGTTTAGCGGTTCTTGGCAACAAGCTCGGTGGCGTCATGAAAGGCGTTGACTTTTCTAAAACCGACATCAGCAACAAAGGCACTGGCTCAGCCGATCAAACGGCCAGCTTGACGGGCTCTGTGGCTGTCTCTGTGGTGGAAGTCATGCCGAACGGCAACTTGGTTTTGCGTGGTGAAAAACAATTGGCCTTGACTGAAGGCTCTGAAGTCATTCAAGTGGCCGGCATCATTCGCCCCGATGACGTCGCACCCAACAACACCGTTCAGTCTCGCCGTTTGGCCAATGCACAAATTGCTTATCGCGGCACTGGCGATTTGGCCAATGCATCGCGTGCAGGCTGGGGTACCAGCGCTTTGTTGAAACTCTGGCCTTTCTAAATTTAGCTCTGCTTCAGTGAATAGACCCAACAGCAAGTCATCATGAAAAAATTCAACCCCTCTTGGACCACCCTGTTTTTGGTACTCAGCCTTAGCTGTACCAGTGCCTTGGCCGATCGCATCAAAGACCTCACCACCGTGGCCGCCATGCGGACCAACCAGCTCATTGGCTACGGTTTGGTCGTGGGCTTACAAGGTACGGGTGACGGCTCTGACGTGTCATTCACCGCACAAAGCATGAAGACCCTGCTCAACCGTTTGGGTGTGAGTTTAGAGGGCCCATTGTCTGACTTTGAAACCGCCACCAGCGCTGGCAAGATTGACATCAAAAACGTGGCCGCTGTCATGGTCACGGCAGAACTGCCTGGCTTTGCCAAGCCTGGCCAAAAAATAGACATCAATGTTTCGACCATTGGCAAGGCCAGCAATTTGCGCGGCGGCACTTTGCTGCTCAGTAGCTTGCGCGGCGTTGATGGCGAAATCTATGCTTTAGCCCAAGGCTCACTGACAGCCACTGGCATTGATGCCCAAGCTGCCGGCTCCAAAGTGGCCATTGGTGTGCCCACTGCCGCCCGAGTGCCATCTGGCGCCACCGTAGAGCGCATGGTTGAAAATCCATTCGACAAGGCCGATCGCATTGTTTTGAATGTTCGCGAAAGCGACTTCACCACCACCAACGCCATCGTGAATGCCATCAATGGCCGCTTTGGCAACGATGTGGCCAGAGCCCTTGATGGTGTCTCTATTACCTTGCAAGCCCCAATTGATTTGACGCAGCGTGTGGCCTTCATGAGCATGGTTGAAAACATGGATGTCATGCCAGGCGAGCCCACTGCTCGCGTGGTGGTCAATGCCAAAACAGGCACTGTTGTCATTAGCCGCAATGTGCGCGTCACCGCCGCCGCTGTGACGCATGGCACGATCAGTGTGTCGATTGCGGCCACCAATGAAATTTCTCAGCCTGGCGCATTCAGCCAAGGCCAGACTGCTGCTGTTCAAAACGCAGAAGTTACCGTCAGCGAGCCCAACAAACCCATGTTCATGTTTCAGCCAGGTGTAGACCTGCGCCAAATTGTGGACGCTGTGAATCAGGTGGGTGCTTCACCCTCCTCCTTGATTGCCATTTTGGAAGCTCTCAAAACCTCGGGCAGCTTGCGCGCCGAGCTGATTGTGATCTAACACCGCTTTCACACCGGCAATCACGCAACTTCAAAACTGGCACAAGATTTGCTCATAAGTTATTCATCTACCTTTGACTAACCCAAAAAGCAAAACCCGACACCCACCATGGACGCCATCAGCACTCCCGCTCCTAACTCCTACCTAGACTTTGATGGTCTGGGTCAGTTGAAGGGACAAGCACGTACAGATGCTAAGAGTGCCATTAAGCAAACAGCGCAGCAATTTGAAGCTCTGTTCCTGCAAATGATGATGAAATCCATGCGCGAATCGATTGTGAAGAGCGAGATGTCTGAGTCGAGCACCATGGAAACCTTTGAAGGCATGTTCGACAAAGAGGTTTCGGTGCAGCTGGCCAAAAAGAACTCCCTGGGCTTGGCCGACATGTTGGTCAAGAACCTCGAGCAACAACAAGCCAACCTTGCCACCACGGCAGACATTTTGAAACAGCGGCAAGATCCTGCCGCTTTCAATGCCGCTGCCAAAGGCATGGCCTTGAATCCGAAAAGCATGGGCTTCTCGATGGACAAGCTCAGCGACAAACAAGGGGGCTTTGCACTCCCTAAACCTCAAATTCTGCCTTTGAATTTGCCGCCCAAGTCCCTTAGCGGTGGGAGTGGCAAATGACCGATTTAGTCAGCGTTGCCTCCAACGCCGTGCAGTCTTACCAGCGTGCGCTGGGTACAGTCTCTAACAACATTGCCAACGTTTCAACCGATGGTTACTCACGGCAAGAAGTGGTGTTAGCGGCCAACCCTGTTGCCAAAGTTGGTACAGTTTATTTGGGCACAGGCGTGACGGTAGATACCGTCAAACGCCAATACGACACTTTTGCAGAAGCCAATCTGCGCAACAGCTACAGCCAACTTACCAGCCAAGAGCCCATGGTGAATTATGCCAACCGCGTGATTGACATCATGGGTAGCACTTCCATGGGCCTGAGTGGCGCGCTAGATCAGTTTTTCAATGCAGCACGCGATCTTTCATCTGACCCTGCTTCAACTGTGATGCGCGGTAGTTTCCTGCGTGACTCAGAAAATTTAGCCGCTCGCTTTGGCGAACTTTCTAGCCAACTTGATTTGGTTCAAAACGAAACCGATGAAGCCGTGAAAGGCTATGTCAATTCGATGAACACCATCTTCAAACAATTGGCAGCAGTTAACGTGCAGCTCACGAAACAAGAATACGAGGCCCAACAGCCCGCCGATTTGTTAGACCAACGCGATGTGTTGCTCAAAGACCTTTCTAGCTACGCACACATCAAAACAGGTTTTTCAGAAAACGGTTCTGTCACGGTCAGCCTTGGCCCCTCACTGACCCGCGATGTGGCTGTCGATGGTGTGAAATCGTTTATGTTGGGCACCAATTTCAACTCGGCTGCGCCAGAAAAAGTAAGCTTGGTCTTAGACCCCTATGGCAATGCAACGCCCCTCACTGGCTTAAGTGGCGGCAAACTGTCTGGCATCATGAGCTTTCGCGAGCAAATACTGGGCAGCAGCCGCAGCTCGCTAGACACCCTGGCCAATAAGTTTGTGAAAGAAATCAACGCCATCCACACGGCCGGCATTGATGCTTATGGCAACAATGGAACCGACCTGTTCACCATGAGTTCATCGGGCATAGGGTCTGCAGGCACAGTGAAAGTTAATTTCAACGATGCCTTGAAAGTTTCAGCGGCCGCCCAGTTCAGGGTAATTGAGGCACCCAACAACACAAGCGGTACAGACGCCGCTATTTTCTACGTGGGCAAGCCCACCAACGGCCCACCCGACATCACAAACGCACTGGTTAACAATCCCAGTTCGGCAGCGGCCATTACGGTCAAGCCCACCATCACACGACCTGCTGCGGCGGTTGCCACCATTCCCAACGGCCTGACCGACATCAGCGTTTTGATGGGTGAAGCAGATGCTGGGCAACAGCTGCAAATTTTCACGCGCGACGGCCGTCAATTGGCGGGTACCAACGTCGATGAGGCAACTCAAAGCCTGATCATGACCAGCGCAAATGGCTTTGAAAACAACGCCACCTACAGCAGCGCTTATTTGAATGTGAATGGCTCTGAAAGTTACAAAGACATTCAAGTTTTTTATGGCGCAAAAGCCAAAACGGGTTTTGTGTTGCAAGCCGACACCACAGAAACTGACCCCACCAAACACACGGCCTTGGCCAAATTGGCTATGCCGGCCACATTGCAAAGTGATCGCATTCAAACAGGCGTCACTTCCATTTCTGCCGGCTTGTTCAAGCTCAATGGCACTTCGTTAAATGCCATCACAGCCACTGCGGGCAACACCTTGCAAGCTTCAGACATTGCAGCTGGTATTCAAGCCAATGGCATTGCAGGTATTACGGCCGTTGCCAAAAATGAAATCCGAATTCCAGTCAGCCAGCTCCGGTTGGACCTGCCCCTCTCCTTGAAAAGTGGCAACGCCACTGGCTATACCAGCATCAAAGCTGTGCCAACAGGACTGACCAGTGTGCAGGGCTTGATCGATGCCATCAATGCCAAGAGCAGCTCAAGCGGGGTTATGTCTTACTTGGGTGACGGCGGCGATATTGTGCTTACAAACACAGCTGGCAACGAAGGCAAGGATATTGCCATTGACAGCGCGGCCACACCCAACGCCTTAGGCATGAAGGCTGGCAACTATGGTGGCAAGATTAGCATTACACGCGCCTTGGTAGATGGCACAGATACACCCGTTGAGCTTGGCTTTGCCAACGGCACGCCAGCCGACTTGGCCAAAATGGGCTTTAAAACAGGCGCTTACTTGTCTGGCACAGCCAATGAAGATTTGCTGGTTTTTGTAACCGGCCCTGGCGAAGCCAAAATTTCTACCGGCTACACAGGTTCACCTGTGAGTGCCAAGCAAGCCTTGCGCTCGCAGCCATTGCAAGTGCGGTTTGATACACCCACCCACTTTACCATAGTGGATGTGAACACCAACACCAAAGTAGCCGAGCGCAACTTTGACCCTGAGTACCTAGAACCCGCCTTAACTTACCAAGGCATTCAAATCTCTTTTTCAACACCGCCCAAATCTGGCGATGTTTTTACCATCGACGGTAACAAAGACGGTACCGGCAACAACGAAAACATGTTGATGCTGGTCGACCTAGAGTCTGACCCTGTTATGGGCGGTGGCAAAACATTCTCGGCCGCGTATGTTGATAACGTGAACGACATGGGCAACATTGCCCGACAAGCCACCATTTCTCAATCGGCCCTGAAAGTGGTCTACGACCAAGCCGTGACGGCACGAGACCAAGTGTCTGGTGTGAGCTTGGACCAAGAAGCTGCAGACTTGGTGCGCTACCAACAAGCCTACCAAGCCGCCGCGAAAATTTTGCAAGTAGCCAGCCAGCTGTTTGACAGTGTGCTGCAAGTT
>CANNNB010000130.1 GCA_947505995.1 Comamonadaceae bacterium | reverse complement strand
CCTTGGTGGCCCTGAGTTTTGTCGCAATGGGTTTGGGCTCGGTGTTGGGCGGCATGGCTGGGCCACCCATCTCAAAAAGGCTGGGTTTAGGTCCTGCTCTCATTCTTGGTATTTGCATCACGTCTGTCGGTTGGTTAAGTCTCCTCTTGCTTGAAGGTCATTTACCAGGCATCGTGCTCTTTGCATGGATGTTGCTCTGCTTCAGTTGGGGGGCAACTTTGCTGTTTGTCAACTTTTTGTCTTTGCGACAGTCGTACACACCAACAGAACTATTGGGAAGAATGATTACAACCATGCGGTGGTTAATTACCCTGCCAGCCGCCCCTGGTGCCATTTTGGGCGGTTGGATGGCAGAGCATGTTGGCATGCGAAGTTCTTTGCTTTGCGCAGGCATTGGCACCATGGCGGTTGCAGCCATCGCCTATGCCAGACCTCATCTGAAATCAATCAAGACATTGCCGGAAATGAATCAAACCCAGGCTTGAAGCCATGGACTGGCTTCAATTGTTGCCTTAAATGAATGCCTCTTGAACTTTAGGAACTGCGGCCAACAATGTTTGCGTATATGCATGTTGAGGTTGCAAGTAAATGCTGGCTGCATCGCCCTGCTCCACAACTTGCCCCTTGTTCATCACAAGCAAAGAGTCAGACATGTATCGAACAACCTCTAAATCGTGTGAGATGAACAAATAGCTCAGGCCCAATTCTTTTTGAAGGTCTTTCAGCAAATTAAGCACCTGCGCTTGAACAGACACATCCAAAGCAGATACGGCCTCATCCAAAACCACCACCTCAGGAGACAAACTCAAAGAGCGTGCGATGGCAATGCGTTGGCGTTGGCCTCCAGAAAATTCAAATGGGTAACGTTTCAGGGCCGATGCAGGCATGCCCACTTTGTCAAGCAAAGACAAAGATTTTTTCTCCCAGTCTGCGCTGTTATGACCAATCCCGTGTAGCTGCATCGGTTCGCTCAATATTTCACCGACAGTGAAGCGAGGATTCAAAGAAGCATAAGGATTTTGAAAAACGATTTGCAGCCTGCGCTTGTAAGTTGCAAACTCCGCATTGGACATTTCAAGTAAATTTTTGCCTTCGTAGAGCACCTTACCAGCCGTGGCTTCATGGAGCTTTAACAGACATAAGCCAACTGTGGTTTTACCTGAACCTGATTCACCCACTAGCCCGACTGTTTGTCCCCGCATCAACTGAAAACTGACATCCTCAACCGCTACAAAATCATCATTTTTGAACCAAGGCCCAGAGCGTTTGAACACTTTTCGCAAGCCCTGAACCTCTAACAAGGGCTTGTCGGTTGCCGAAGCATCCACATAGGACATCGGCACAAATTGGGGTGTGGCAGATGGGGTAGGCTCAACAGCTGAAGTGTTGGCAGACATCCAATCGTCAATGGTTAAAAGCCTTTTTCCTTGGCGTTCAACGCTAGGACGACAACTCAAAAGTGCCTTGGTGTAGGGATCTTGCGGCTGGGTAAAAAGAGTTCTAACGGGGCCAGCTTCTCGCACTGTGCCCTTCCTCATGACCACGGCATGATCGGCCACCTCACTGACCAAGCCAAGATCATGCGTGATAAACAGCATGGCCATTCGACGTCTCTCGCGTAATTCTGCAAGGAGCAACAAAATTTGCCGTTGCACCGTCACATCCAGGGCTGTTGTTGGTTCGTCTGCAATTAAAAGTTCGGGCTCACAAGCTAGCGCCATGGCAATCATGACCCTTTGTTGCTGCCCACCAGATAGCTCGTGAGGGTAAGCATTGACGCGTTTGCGGGGTTCTGGAATACCCACTTCCTCAAGCAGTTCACAAGCGCGCAGTACGGCTTCTTTGTTGGCAATTTTTTTGTGAATCTTCAGCATCTCTGCCAACTGAAAACCGACTGTGTAAACAGGATTGAGCGAAGTCATCGGGTCTTGGAAAATCATGGCAATGCGGGATCCCCGTATCAGTTGCCACTCCGCCCTTGAAAGATTTAACAAAGATCGGTTGTCGTATTCAATTGATGAATGAAGGGCCACTTTTGCATTTTGGGGTGGCAGTAAACCCATGATGGCCAAGGCACTGACAGATTTACCGCTGCCAGACTCGCCGACCAAGGCAACAGTTCTTTCTCGGGGAATCACAAAAGACACATCTTCAACAGCTCGAACAGGTGCCTTGGAAGCACTGATGAAATCGACAGTAAGGTTTTTAACTTCCAACAAATTGTCAGAAATTTGAGCGATAGGTGGGGGTGATCTGCGTGTTGCCATTTGAAGCATTCAATCAATAGGGCTCAGTTGATGACTTTGGGATCTAAGGCATCCCGCAGTGAGTCTGTGAGCAAAGACAATCCGGTCACAAAAATAGACATCGCCAAAGTGGCCGATAGCAATTGCCACCATTTGCCTACTAGCAAATCGTTTTGTGCTTCGGTCAGCATGGTGCCCCAAGAAACACCATCGACCGGCACACCAAAACCTAAGAAAGACAAAATGACCTCAGCCTTGATACAAGACACCGTGAGCAATGAAAACTGAACCAAGATGACGTGGCTGACGTTGGGCAAGATGTGAACAAACATGCGACGGTTGTTGGATGCGCCAATTGCATCTGCAGCCCTCACATAATCACGGTTGCGATGTTTCAGGTATTCGCCCCGCATAAGCCGATAAGTGCCGGTCCAACCTGTCGTTCCCAAAATGAGCACAACGGCCATGGTGCCTTTGGTATTGAGAACGGCCGCAATGGCCAAGATGAGCAAAATACCTGGAATTGAGTGAAACACGTTGTAGAGCCAATTGCTCAAATCATCGACAACACCGCCATACCAACCTGAAACCGCGCCCAGAACCGAGCCCAAAAGTGTGGCCATGAGCGCAGCTGCCAAACCTACCAAAATACTGGTTTCAGCACCTTTAATGGTCTTAGCCAAAACATCCCTGCCCCATTTGTCTGACCCCATTGGCAGATGCGTTGAGAGTTCGTTGACCTTTTCGCCAGCAGGTTTGACTGCTTTTTGAGCCAATTCCCATTGAGGCGCAATGGGGTCTGCAACATCAGTGGGTGTGGGTTCGTAGAGAACAATTTCAGACATAGCGACAGCGGCATCGCCCTTGTAGCCGCCCATGGCCCACGACGGCGGTGCATGGCTAATGGCAACTTCCTTTTCCCAATCAGAGGCCAAAGTCCCAAGCAAGGTGCTTAAGACCAAGAGCAAGCTGAAAATAACGGTGATACCACTCCATACACCCACACGATCAGATTTAAAGCGACGCCAAGCCAGAGCCCAAGCACCTTCACTCACATTGTTCACGACATTTGATTGACTTTGCATATTCTTGAAATAGAAGACAGTTCTTAGCGCAGTTGAACGCGAGGATCGGTGATTCGATAAAGCACATCACCAATCAGATTGAAAATCATGGTGGCGATGGCAACGTAGACAGTGACCGCCTTGATGACAGGAAAATCACTGCGCTCTACGGCCAAGATAATTTCTCGGCCGACACCCGGAATACCGAAGAATCTTTCTAACAAAAATGCACCCAACAAAAGCCCAGGCAAATTGGAGATGACAAAAGTGATCACTGGAATGAGTGCGTTGCGCAACACATGCACAAACATCACACGCGGCTCCGAAAGCCCTTTGGCCCGGGCTGTTCGAACATAGTCCTGCTCAACTTCATCAAGGACAAAACTTCTAAACAAGCGCGTATTTGGGGCAATGCTGACCAACAAACCCAACAAGATGGGCAGCGGTGCATAGGTGCTGATATTTTTCCAATAGTCTTCGCTCCACCCTTGAACTGGAAACCAACCCAAGCGGTATGCCAAAACGTATTGGCCCAAGATGATGAAGACCAAAATACTGACGGACATGAGTGCCGTAAAGACAACCATGGTACCTCGATCGATGGAGGAACCCCTGACCCAGGCAAGGCCCACAGCCAGAACCAATGCCACGAGTGTCTCAATGAGAAGCAGCGGTGCCATCAAGGTCAAGGATGCAGGCAAGCGCGTGGCAAAGATGTCTGCCACCGACTCACCTGTGGTCCAACTGTTGCCAAAATTAAAGGTGGCCACCTGTTTGACAAAAATCCACAGTTGAACTGTCAGCGGTTGATCCAAGCCCAGTTCTGCCCGAATGCTGTCAATCTGCTCTTGGTTTGAAAACAAACCAGCCAATACATAGGCGGGGTCACCACCGATCCAATTGAACAGAAAAAACACCAACAAGATCACCCCAGCCAGGGTTGGAATCATTTGCCATATGCGGCGAAAAATGTAGGCACTCATCTCTTAATGCCCTTTATGGTTTTTGAATGTCATAGTAAATCCAATCACCCAGTATGAGGGGGTGCTTGCGGAAGCCTTCCAAACGCTGATGGCTGAGTCGTGTGGCTATGCCCGTAGAACTTAAACCCAGCACCCCATTGACCTCCATCAAACGGTACATGTTGTGCAAAACGCGCGTGCGCTCAGGCCCGTCCGGCAGTCGCTTGAGTTGGTCGAAGTAGGCGTCGTATTCAGCATTTTCAAAACAAGCGTAATTGTTTTGCCCAATTGTCTTGGAGTACAACAACTTCATGACAAATTCGGCTTCAGAAGAACGCGTCCATCCCAAAGACCACGAAGGAATGGCGCACTGCTTTCCCTGCTTGAGCATTTCAGGGAATTTGTCTTTTTTAACCTTCAGTCGTATTCCCAAACGGTCCATTGATTTTTTCCAGAGCTCATCCCTCTCGCGATCGACAGAGGATGTTGAGGAATAAATGGTGAACACAAGGGGCTTGCCGTCAGGCATGTTTCGATAGCCTTTGGCATCTTTCTTATAGCCAAATTGATCGAGTAAGGCATTGGCAGAAAGCGGGCTGAACTTGACGATGCTTTTGTAATTGGGATCATGGCCAGCGACCACTGGCGAAACCATCTGTTGCGCCTTGACCGCTTGACCCTTTCGAATCACTCGGATTTCTTCATCCACATCAAAGCCCATGATGATGGCCCGCCTGAGTGCAATTTTTTCAGGGGTGTAGCCGCCAATCACAGGATCCTTCATGTTGTAGAACTGGTATCGAATATCGGGCTCAACACTTCTGTACATGTTGACGCCTTGAGCAACCCATGTCTGAAGTAAGTCATTGTTGGGGGTTAGCGCCTTTTCAATGAAGGAAGGTGGCACCGCCACCGCGTCAATTTCTTTGCCACTGAATGCAAGCCACATTGATTGAGGCTCTTCAATGATGCTCACTTCAATGCGGCCAATTTGAGGCATTTTTCTGCCCTGCATTTGGTTGGCAATTCGAATTTCGACTGGGTTGCTGCTTGGGGCTTGGAAATCCCAAATAAATCCGGGGAATTCGGGGTTGGATTTGAGAATAATTTTGGAACCACGAACCCACTTCTCGAGCATGTAAGGACCAGTGCCCACAGGATTGGACATGATGCCTTCAAAGCCGTATTTCTCAACAACCTCACGGGCCATACCACCCGCAAAAGGGCTGGTTAAAAGTGTCAGAAAATTGCGATCGGGTTGGATCAACTGAATGACAAGCGTATACCGATCAAGCACATAGATGCCTGGGTGCTTTTGGTCATAATCAAAACGACCAGAGGTCACGGCCTTTTTGCGAGAGTCAGCAAAACCGAATATCTTGTCATCAAAATCTGAAACTTGGGGGCTGCGATTTTTGGGGTCTGCATGGCGCAGCAAGGTATAAACAAAATCCTGCGCAGTCAGCTCTCGTCTTTGTCCTTTAAAAGCCTCATCGGGCGTGAAAAACAAACCTTTTTTCACTTTGAATGTGAAAGTGGTTTGGTCAGCCGAAACCACTGGCATAGATTCTGCGGCATTCGGTACGATCCGAGTGGGCATGGCCATCCAGTCGTAGGTCAGGAGCGGCTGGAAAATGGCCGCCGTGATGGTGTTGGAATACAGGTCATTGACACGAACTGGATCAAACCCAGACTCAGGCACGGGAAAAGCCACCCGCAAAACTTTATCTGGGTCGGCCGGATTGGCTTTGGGGTTTGGATTGGCCAGGGCCATCGTGATCGACAGACCTAAAACCAAACACACAAGCAGCCTTTGAAAAGCAAGGTTTGCAAACACCATCATGGCAGGTGCTCTGACCGTCATTTTTGAACCAACAACAAATTGCACATTTTTCCTCTGTCAGTAGGGATACAACTTAGACTTTAATTCCAAGGGTGGAGAATAATCTAACTTTGTGCAAAATCTTTGCAAATCGACACTTTGAAGGGTTATTACTAGCATGCAGTCCTGAGCATGAGGTAAACCCTTAAAGTCAAAACATCAACATCCTATCTACCCTCTTAACCAATGACAAACCCATTACTCCAAACTTGGTTGACACCCTTTGAGATGCCGCCTTTTGAAGACATCCAAGCCAATCACTTTCCTGAAGCATTCAAGATTGCATTGGCTCAGCACGAATCTGAAATTCAAGCTATTGCCAAGCAAAAAGATGCGGCAAGTTTTGAAAATACCTTGATTGCGCTAGAAGCAAGCGGCGCTTTGTTGAATCAGACATCTGCCATCTTTTTCAACCTCAGCGCCTCTCATACTTCACCAGAGATACAAAGCATTCAGCGAGACATTGCGCCCAAACTGGCTGCACACAATGCGGCCATGTTTTTGAACGAAGCTCTCTTTGAACGCATTGAACAGTTGCATCAAAAGCGAATCAATCTCGGCTTAGATTCGGTGGGTGTGCGTCTCATTGAAAGATACCATCTGGACTTTGTCCGTGCAGGCGCCAAACTCAAAGACAAAGATCGCCAAACATTCGCAGACCATTCCGAAAAACTGGCCAGTTGTTTTACCCAGTTTTCACAAAACGTTTTGGCAGATGAAGCCGTTTT
>CANNNB010000129.1 GCA_947505995.1 Comamonadaceae bacterium | reverse complement strand
ATGCAAGACTGCAGCATCGAAATCACCAAGCAAGTTCAGGGTGGCGGATTTTGGGATTTTTTGAAATTTAATTCTGGCACATCCAACGGCATCAGAAGTGATGGCAATTCTTTGGGCGCAGGTTGTGGAACCGTCAAAAGCGATGCGTTTGTGCCCGACATGCTGTTTGGCATCGATGTCTCACAAGCCTGTTTTCAGCACGATCAAAGTTACTCAACATGTGGCTTTAGCCGCAGCACTGCCGACATCACTTTAAGCAACAACATCTTGAACGACTGTGCCGCGCAAGGCGGTAAAGCACTCACGTGCAACCTCATTGCTGGCGTTTATGGCGTCAGCGTGTCTTTGTTTGGAGCGCGCGCATTCACAGAAGCACAAGAGCAATCCTGTTTGTAAACAACGGCAGTCAAGGAGGGCAACAAGTGAGTCATTTTGAAACATGCTTTAGAAGCTTAGGTCATTTTCTGTCATGGCTTAGCTTGTTGTTCTCTTCTGGGTGTGGCACAGAATTTTTTATCGACAAAGGACACTTAGATGCAATAGGTGGTGTTGTGTTTGAAATCAAGGCGCCTAATCTCAACGAAAAAAAGGCATTTAAGTTAAGAGGTGAAGACCTAAGCCCTTGGCAGCTTCAACAAATTGCAGATGCAATGCCCATGATTGCGGCGCTGACAAATGCAGTGCTTGCCAACGACACTAAGTCATCCTCGAGAATTCAAACGGCCGACAAAGTCAGAAGTATTCGACAGCTTCAACATCTCGATCAGAGTATTTTTTTGGCTGTCAAAACCATTCAAAACTGGCAGGTCACAGAGGACCAAATTCAATTCACCACAGATTATTTTTACACCGGTGCCGATGGCCACTATGTGTACTTCAGAGACAACTATGTGTTTAGAAAACTCAATCACCAATGGGTTTTTGAAAAACATGCACAGGCCAAACCTGATGGCCTTTTGAGGTGCGAAAAAAACACCAGAGAATGGCGTCAGTGCGTGCCTGTCAGCCAGGCCCATTCAGTCAACCCCCTCACCCGATAGGCTACAAAGACTTAAGCGCAGTATTGCCTAGCGCATCTGCCGCTCTAAAAGTTGCTCACGCAAAATGCCTTGAGCAAAACGCAAGCGCGCATCCACAATGGATGCCTCGATGTGGTCGCCGGTTTGCAGCGGTAGTTTTCTAGAGGCATCTTGAGCGGCTCTGAATCTGTCTACGGCAGCACCAATGTCCATGCGTGCCAATTGCGCTTCTCCCTCTGCGCGCAATGATCCCAAAGTACGGCCTTGCGCAACCAATGCCGTGGCCAATACCTGCCACGCTTGAGCGTCTTGAGGTGACTGCAACAACAAAGCTTGCAATGCAGAAACACTCTGGACCAATATCTGAGAAGTTTCCACCGAAGGGTTGGCTGTTTGAAGCCTAGCACTTGCTTGCGCTACAGCAATGAGTTCAGGACGTTGCCACTGTTTTGAAGCCAAGGGGATCATGGCACTCAACGCGCGCAAAGCACCTTGCATGTCATCTTCTTTATAGGCCATCTCCGCTTCTAACAAACGAATGAGACGCAAAACGGGTGCTTGATCTTCAGCAGCTTGATGCAAGCGTGGCAGCATGGCACGAGCAGAAGACATATCCCGCAACTGCACCAAAGACAAAGTTGCGCCATACAAAATGCCGATGCGTTTGGCAGGCGCTTGTTTGTCGATGTTGCTATCAGATGCTTCTTTGGCCCAAGCCCTGAGTGCGTCAACACCAGGTTGCGCCAAGACCCGAGCCCTAGCCGACATGATGGCCTGCATGAGATCGTTAGCTTGGTTCGCAGGCCGAGGTATTTGGAGTTGTTGCCGCGCCTGCATGTCGGCCATTCGCTCGCTGCTAAGAGGATGACTTCGCAGATAGGGGAATGCGCCGTTGTCGTTCAAGCCAGCAGCTTGTTGCAATTTGCCAAACATGCTGACAAAACCTTGCGTGTCAAAGCCTGCTTCTGACATGACGCCATAGCCAATTCGATCAGCCTCCCGCTCCATGTCTCGAGAAAAGTTCAGTTGAGATTGAGCGGCGATGGCTTGCCCACCCACAATCATCGCCTGCGCGCCCTGAGTGCTTTTGCTCGCAGCCAACATGCCCAAAAGCATAGCGCCAATGAGCCATGGCGTCATGCGTGCCTGATCTCCCATGGACCTTGAGATATGCCTTTGAGTGACGTGGCTCAACTCATGCGCCATCACAGAGGCCAGTTCATCGCGCGTACTGACCACGCCGATGAGCCCTAAATGCACACCGAGATAGCCACCGGGCAAGGCAAAGGCATTAACTGAACGGTCTCGCCCAATCAAAATTTTCCAAGCAAATCTTTCTTGCAATTCGGGTGACATTTCACCTCGGGCCAGCGCGCCCTTCACAAGAGGCTGCCAGATATTTTGCAAATACTCGTCTAGGATGGGGTCTTCAAAATAGTCGGGATCTCTGTACAATTCGCGCGCAATTCGATCACCCAACTGACGCTCAGCGCTCAGGGTAATGTCAGAGCCGTCGCCCAAAGAAGGCAGACTGCTTGAGGCGGCTGATTCAGAGCGCTGCGACCAAACCGGCGTGATCCACAAGGACACAGCCAACAACGCCACCAGCGGCTTAGATTTTTGAGAGACGCGCTTCAATGTAATTGTCCAGATTTCTATGGGCCGTATGAAAACCGTATCATGCTCGAACTACGTCAAGCTTTTGTAAATGCTTTTTACCAGTTTTCTAGCCAATTGCCATGCCCCATTCTCTGCCAAACACCTCGTCCCCTTTGACCCACTTTGATGCCCAAGGCCAAGCCCATATGGTGGATGTAGGTGCAAAAACGTCTACCCACCGCGTAGCGGTAGCTACTGGGCGCATTCAAATGCTCCCCAGTACGATGGCCTTGATCCAATCGGGTACAGCCAAAAAGGGCGATGTTCTGGGCATTGCACGCATTGCGGGTATTCAAGGCGCCAAGCGAACCTCTGACTTGATTCCTTTGTGTCATCCCTTGGCGCTCACACGTGTGGCGGTCGACTTTGAAGTGTTGTCTGAGGGACAAACGTCAAGCGTAGTTTGCACAGCCACCGCAGAAACCATTGGTCAAACAGGCGTAGAAATGGAGGCCCTCACCGCCGTGCAAGTGGCCTTGCTGACCATTTATGACATGTGCAAAGCAGCTGATCGCGGCATGGTCATGACCGATGTGAAGCTGCTAGAGAAGCAAGGTGGTAAGTCGGGGCATTGGGTGGCTGAAAAGTAAACACCCCTGTGCCTCGAGCCATTTGCAGACAAAACCAGTAGGCGCGAGTTTAAAAAGCCAAAACGACTTAGTCGGCCGTGATTTTTCGCTCACGCACCAGCTTTCCCCACTTGTCTGACTCCTTCTGCATGAAGGCAGTGAGTTCAGCGCGTGAGGAAGGGGCGCCAGACAGGCCAAGTTTGGTGAGTGCATCCTTGGTGCCCTGATCGTTAAGCACTTTGACTATCTCTGCATTCCATTTGTCCAAAATGGTCGAAGGCACTTTGGCAGAGGCAAGGAAGGCATACCAGTTTAGGGCTTCAAAGCCAGGAAAGCCAGATTCAGCCACAGTGGGTACATTGGAAAGATAGCTTGGGCGTGTGAGGCCGGTTGTCGCAATGGCCACCAACTTGCCAGACTCGACGTGCGGAATGGAGGTGGGAGGCGCAGAAAAATAGCCCGTGAAGCGATTGGCCAACAGGTCTTGCATGGCGGGAGCGCCGCCCTTGTATGGGACGTGCAGCATCTCTGTGTTGGTGCGGATGGCAAACAACTCGCCCGTGAGATGCGATGCTGATCCCGCACCGGTTGAGGCAAAGGACACGGTGTCGGGGGCTTTTTTGGCCATCGCGACAAAGTCGGCCAGATTTTTAATGCCGGACTCTTTGTTAACCACGAGCATGTTGGGGAAGTTCACCCCGCCGGAGATGGGCGCCAAGTCTTTGAAGGGCTCATAGCCGACTTTCATCATGTGAGGGGCAATGGTCATGGGGCCAATAGAGCCCAGCAAAATGACAGAGCCATCTGCAACGCCGTTGGCCACTTGTTGGTGAACGATATTGCCGCCAGCGCCTGCTTTGTTTTCCACAATGACGTTTTGACCGATATTTTCGGTGAGCTTTTTGGCAATTAAACGAGCGGCCGCATCGGCTGCCCCACCAGGCGCAAAGCCAACAAAAAGAGTTACAGGACGCTTGGGAGGGAAGTCTTGGGCGCTGACAACGCAGGGCATGAGCAAGGTGTAAGCGGCCAGAGCGACAGCACTGAGCAAGTGGCGTTTGTTCATGAAAGCTCCTAAAGCATCGGGTTAATTTGTTGACAGCAAGCTTTGCAGGCCGCTGTGCATTGAGTTTAACTTCTTTGCCTCATGAGCTGACCTGGATTGCCTCACGCGCCCTTGCAGGCGCTGGGCAAGTATTTCAATGCCAAGGGGTTGGTACCAGCAGGGCCGCAATGCCATGTGCCGATGGATTTGCCGCCATCGGTGGTACCAACGATGGCAGTGCTGCCTGTTTGGATGGGTGTGAGCGACAAAGCGTTGGCCCTTTCATCGGTGTTGCCACGAAGCGTATCGGGGTTGCCCACGACAGTGATGACGCCGTTGGCATCGACCGCCATGCTGTTAACGTACTTGGATACTTGTGTGGCACAGGCTGCGGGTAGGACGGCGCTGATGTCGACCTGGGACGCAGAACTCACAAGCTCAGTGACGGCTGTTTTGCATTGGGTTGCTGCCAACATCATTTCAGAGACTTTGGCTCGAACGGCGTAATCTTGATAGGCAGGGAGCGCCAATGAGCCCAAGACCCCGATGATGGCAATGACCACCATGAGCTCAATCAATGTGAAGCCGCGGAAATAGTTGGAGCGTTTGCGTGTCATGGTGTTCCTTGTTAGGCGAGAATTTTAATCTTTGGGACACCGATTAGGCCGTAAAAAAGCCGACCACAGAGGGTCGGCTTGGCTACAAATGCTTGCGATAAATCAAGCCGGCTCGTCTGTTTTTTCGGCGCTTGAATGTTTGGTTTGAAAATACTTGCCAATTGCCAGCACAGCCAATGCGCCAGCTGTGGCTGCTGCGTAATGCAACCAGGGGTTGGCTTCTGAGAACTCACGAAGCACCACATCACTGGCAATGGTTTCGCCGCCCACCCAACCAATGAGGCAGGCACCAAAGGTGACGATGATCGGAAAGCGTGACATGAGTTTGATCATGATGGCGCTGCCAAAAACCACCATCGGAATACTGATGGCTAGGCCTAAAATAAGAAGCGTGGTGTTGCCCTTGGCGGCGGCGGCAACGGCAATCACGTTGTCTAGGCTCATGACCAAGTCGGCAATGAGAATGGTTCTAATCGCGACCATCAGGCTGGCTTTTTCTACAGCACCCTCTTCGTGATCGCCATCCTCGCTTAAAAGCTGTGCGCCAATGTACAAAAGCAAAATGCCGCCAATGATTTGCAAATAAGAAAGCTCAAGCAGCGCAGCAGCGACAACCGTCAATGCGATTCGAAGCACAACTGCAGCGCCTGAACCAAACATGATGGCTTGGCGTTGTTGATGCTCAGGCAATGAGCGAGCGGCTAGGGCGATCACAACTGCGTTGTCGCCAGACAAAATGATGTTGATCCAGATGATTTTCAACAAGCCGATCCAGAAGTCGGCGTTTTGCAACATTTCCATGAGAGTCCCTTTGCATTTTTAGTAGGAATAAGAACTGGCCTCATTGAGGCCAGTTCTTTTGTCGGGAATCTAATTTTAACGGCTCGTGAGAGCCGTGGGGTGCGTATAAGTGCTTATAGCAATTACAGCATGGCTTTCAGCAAACGGGCCATTTCGGAAGGATTGCGGGTGATTTTGAAGCCGCATTCTTCCATGATGGCCAATTTGGCATCGGCTGTGTCGGCGCCGCCAGAGATCAAGGCACCGGCGTGGCCCATGCGCTTGCCAGCTGGGGCCGTGACACCGGCGATGAAGCCAACAATGGGCTTTTTCATATTGTCTTTGCACCAGCGAGCGGCTTCAGCTTCGTCTGGACCGCCAATTTCACCGATCATGATCACGGCATCGGTGTCGGGATCTTCGTTGAAAGCGCGCATCACATCAATGTGCTTCAAGCCGTTAATTGGGTCGCCACCAATGCCGACCGCAGAAGATTGGCCCAAACCGATTTCGGTGAGTTGGGCGACAGCTTCATAAGTCAATGTGCCTGAACGCGACACCACGCCAATGCGGCCTTTGCGGTGAATGTGTCCAGGCATGATGCCAATCTTGATTTCGTCGGGGGTGATCAAGCCTGGGCAGTTGGGGCCAAGGAGCAATGTTCTCTTGCCGCCGGCCGCTTCTTTGGCGCGCATGCGATTGCGCACTTCGAGCATGTCGCGGACGGGTATGCCTTCAGTGATGCAGATCGCCAAGTCGAGGTCGGCTTCAACGGCTTCCCAGATGGCTGCTGCTGCGCCTGCTGGCGGCACGTAGATGACGGAAACCGTAGCGCCAGTGTTGGAAGCCGCTTCTTTGACGGAAGCAAAAATTGGGATGTTGAAGATGGACTCGCCCGCTTTTTTGGGGTTCACGCCTGCAACGAAACAGTTTTTACCGTTGGCATATTCTTGGCATTTTTCAGTATGAAACTGACCGGTCTTGCCGGTAATGCCTTGAGTAATGACTTTGGTGTCTTTGTTGATAAAGATAGACATGTAATTAACCTTTCACCGCTTTAACGGCAGCTTGTGCTGCTTCTGCCATGGTGTCCACGGAAATGATGGGCAAACCGCTTTCTTTGAGCATCTTCTTGCCCAGATCTTCGTTGGTGCCCTTCATGCGAACGACCAAAGGCACGTTCAAGTTAGTGGCCTTGCAAGCGGTGATCACGCCGGTTGCGATGGTGTCGCACTTCAT
>CANNNB010000128.1 GCA_947505995.1 Comamonadaceae bacterium | reverse complement strand
TGTTGGTACATGAGCAGTATCTCCCTGAATTCATTCTAGGACAAAATCAGTCACAATCCCCTTTACCTTATGTCCTCTTCGGCACCCCCCATGAATCACTTTTCCCAATATCATTTTGGCGCTCTCACCAAAACTTGCAGATACATGGCTGGATGTCTTTTGCCTGCATTTTTGACATTGTCCGTAAGCGCTCAAGGTACGCCGCAAACTCAACTTCCAAGAGCCACATTGAATGCAGGCATGCATTTGATTCAGGTGCAATTGGCACAAGACTTTGAACAACGGCAAATTGGGCTGATGTGGCGCAAAGAAATGCCCCAAAACGAGGGCATGTTGTTTGTATTTGAACAGCCCGCAGTTCAGTGTTTTTGGATGCGCAACACTCTGTTGCCACTCACAGCAGCCTTTGTATTAGACGATGGCAGCATTGTCAATTTGGTCGACATGAAGCCCATGAACGACGACTCACACTGCTCTAAAAAACCCGTTCGGTTTGTGCTGGAAATGAACCAAGGATGGTTTGCAAAACGAAACGTCCAAGCTGGCTTTAAGTTATCTGGACCTTTGTTTACCAAATAAACAGCCAAGCAAACAACTGCTATTTGTCAAACACCCCAAACCACGTCTGCAGATTGTTTGAGGCACTGCTTTAACATCTTCAGCATGGGAAGGCTGCGCTGACGCAAACTGATTTGCTTGGGATCTTGAAGCCCCTCGTCCTCCTCTTGTGACACGGCCAATTCAAGTGCAGAAATTGCCGAGGAAAGTTGATTTGTCAGAAAAATTCCCTTGACCTGGTCTTCTCTGTCCATGATTTTGAGCAACCTCTTGGCATCTGGTTCCAACATGATGAGATCGCCAGTGGCTTTTGATTTGAATTTATACAGCATGAAAACTTTCAGGGCTGGCTATATGCCAGTATTTGGCAAACAAGCCCTCCAAGTCATTTGGATCTAGCAAGGCACCGCCTTTGACACTCAACATCAAGTCGGATAAGTTTTGAACTTCATGTTCGCTCACGCGACGCATGATGTGATTCAGGCGCAATTCTGAGGGGGCAGACAGTCCAGTGGCTTGAAGCATTTCTTGAACAGACTCCAGCGTTTGACGATGGAAATTTCTCACGCGGTCAGCTTTACTGGGAACGACCAGCGCAATTTGACGCTTGGGATCCTGGGTAGTCACACCTGTTGGGCAATTGCCGGTATGACATGTTTGCGCTTGAATACAACCCAAGGCAAACATAAAGCCCCTGGCACTGTTGCACCAGTCTGCGCCCAAAGCCAAGGTTCGCATGACATCAAAACCGCTAATGATCTTGCCGCTGGCACCCAATCGAATTTGCTTTCGCAATTTCAATCCGACCAAGGTGTTGTGCACCAAACGCAACCCCTCCAGCATGGGCATTCCCATATGGTCAGTAAATTCAACAGGGGCGGCACCTGTGCCCCCCTCAGAACCATCGATCACAATAAAGTCTGGATAGATTTCGGTTTTTTGCATGGCCTTGGCAATGCCAAGCCACTCCCAGGGATGGCCAATGCACAACTTAAATCCGACTGGTTTGCCACCGCTTAATTCTCTTAATTTTTGGACAAATTGCAAAAGTTCGATGGGCGTTGAAAAACTGCTGTGTGCCGCTGGCGAGACACAGTCAACGCCCACAGGCACGCCCCTGGCCTCCGCAATTTCAGGCGTTACTTTAGGCCCAGGTAGCACGCCACCATGGCCAGGTTTTGCACCTTGGCTCAATTTAATCTCAATCATTTTGACTTGTGGCGACAAGGCATTTTGGACAAAACGTTCAGGGTTGAAGGTGCCATCGTCATTGCGACAGCCAAAGTAACCAGAGCCAATTTCCCAAATGAGATCTCCACCATGTTCACGGTGGTACCTAGAAATAGACCCCTCCCCTGTGTCATGGGCAAAGCCGCCCTTCTTGGCACCCAAGTTCAGCGCCATGATGGCATTGGCACTCAAGGCACCAAAGCTCATGGCAGAAACGTTGAACAAGCTGATGTCATAGGCTTGTTTGCACTGCGGACCGCCCACATGCACTCTGAAGTCATGCGATTCAATGACGGAAGGGCTAATGGAATGAGACAACCACTCATAGCCTACTTCTCGAACATTCATCTGCGTGCCAAATGGCCTCTTGTCTGATTCGCCTTTTGCTCTGGCATAGACCAAAGAGCGCTGCGCCCTCGAAAACGGAACAGCTTCGCTATCGCTTTCAATGAAATACTGTCGCAGTTCTGGGCGAATGAATTCCAATAAAAACCGCAGGTGGCCAATAATGGGGTAGTTGCGCAAGATGGCATGCCTGGTTTGCTGAAGGTCATGCACCCCCAATAGCACCAGGGCAGACAAAAACAAAACCCAAACGAGACTGGCCTGCCCCACCACAAATTGCAATGCTGATAAGACCCAAAGGGCGACGATTGCAAAGAAGGCAATGTACCTGACAGGAATCCGCTGATCAATCCAATTCAACATCTCAGGTCTCCTTGCAGCATGGCCGCACTCGAAAATAAAAAATCAATCGTTTAGATGACAGGCAGCTTGGTGTTGAACGCCAACAGACTTCAAAACAGGCTCTTCAATGCGGCAACGCTCAGTGGCCTTGGGACAGCGAGGGTGAAAATGACAACCAGTTGGTCGATTGACGGGATTGGGAACATCGCCGGTTAGCACAATGCGCTTTTTCTTAGCAGTTGGGTCAGGAATAGGCACTGCAGACAGCAAAGCTTCTGTGTATGGGTGCTTAGGTTGTGTATAAAGCTGACGCGATGGCGCAATTTCTACAATGCGTCCCAAATACATCACTGCAACACGATTGCTAATGTGCTCTACCACCGACAAATCGTGGGCAATGAACAAATAGGTCAATCCCATCTTGGCTTGCAAGTCTTCTAGCAAGTTGATAACTTGAGCCTGGATAGAAACATCGAGTGCCGAAACGGGCTCATCACAGACGATCAACTTAGGCGACACAGCCAATGCACGTGCTATGCCAATGCGCTGGCGCTGCCCACCTGAAAACTCATGTGGAAAACGCTTCATGTGATCGGCATTCAAGCCAACAGTTTCTAACAACTCAACAATGCGAGCGCGATAGGTTTCAGGGGTAGGCGTCAGTTTGTGAATGGTCAGGGCTTCGCCAATAATGGCCTCCACAGTCATGCGCGGATTCAAAGAAGCAAACGGATCTTGGAAAATAATTTGCATGTCCCGACGAACTTCACGCAAAGCATCAGAGTCCATGGCTGTCACGCTTTGGCCATTGAATTTCACTTCACCAGAAGTTGGCTCAATCAAGCGAAGAATACAGCGTCCCGTAGTCGATTTGCCACAACCCGACTCTCCCACCATGCCCAAAGTTTCACCAGGAGCGATGTCGAAGTTGACACCATCGACGGCATGAAGACGATCAACTTCACGCCCAAAGAGACCGCCTTTAATTGGAAAGTACTTGGTCAGTCCTTTGACTTCTAAAAGCGGTGTAGAACTGGAAGACATTGATTGCGTATCTGACATTTGATTTAGAGAGAGAAGTGGCAAGCCACTAAATGGCCAGTCGAGATTTCACGAAGCTCTGGCATTTCTTGCGAACAACGATCGCTGGCGTATTGGCAGCGCGGCGCAAAACGACAACCCATGGGAGGATTGATCAATTTTGGAACAGAGCCGGGAATGGCTTCAAGCCTTTGCTTGTGGTCGCTGTCAAAATCAATGCGAGGAATGGAACGAATCAGGCCTTTCGTATAAGGATGAGCAGGAGACGCAAACAATTTCTCGACACTGGCCTCTTCAACAACACGACCGGCATACATCACCACAACCCGCTGAGCCGTTTCGGCAACCACGCCCATGGCGTGGGTGATGAGCATGATGGACATGCCCATTTGTGATTTCAAATCGTTTAACAAATCCAAAATTTGCGCTTGAATGGTCACATCCAAAGCAGTGGTGGGTTCATCGGCAATGAGTAATTTGGGTTTGCAGGCCAAGGCCATGGCAATCATCACACGCTGACGCATACCACCCGAAAATTGGTGCGGATAATCATGCAGCCGTTGGTCAGGTTTTGGAATATTGACCAAGCGCAGCATTTCTGTGGCTTTCAAAAGCGCTTGTTTGGGTGTGAGACCTTCATGCAGGCGAAGCGATTCGGCTATTTGTTCGCCAACGCTCAATACCGGATTGAGCGAGGTCATGGGCTCTTGAAAAATCATGGCAATTTCTTTGGCTCGCAAATTGCGCATGGTTTGCGCATTGGCTTTCACCAAGTCTGTGCCCTCAAACCATATCTGACCGCTGGCAATGCGTCCGGGTGGCATGGCCAAGAGCTTCATGATGGTCATGGCCGTGACACTTTTGCCGCAACCGGACTCACCCACAACGCCCAAGGTTTCGCTGCGATCGATGTGGAAATTAACGCCGTCTACAGCATGCAACACACCGTCATCGGTATCAAAATGAACTTGAAGATCTTGAACTTTCAACAAGGGGTTGGTGGCCATCCAGAAACCTCTTTAGAGCACGCGGCGAGGATCATAGGCATCCCGCAAACCGTCGCCAATGTAATTGATGGTGAGCACCGTGATGAAAATCAAGGCTCCAGGAAATAAGGCCCAGTGAACCGCCACATCCATGTGATCTTTGGCATCAAACAAAATGCGGCCCCAAGTGGGAATATCTGGTGGAAATCCAAGCCCTAAAAATGACAACGTGGATTCGGCAATGATGGCAGCAGCCACATCGATGGTGGCCGCCACAATGACCGGTCCCATGGCATTGGGCAAGATATGCACGGTGACTTGACGCCATGGGCTGGCTCCCAAAGCGCGCGCTGCTTCAACAAACTCTTTTTCACGCAGTGTGAGAAATTGGGCCCTGACCAATCGGGCTACGGGCATCCAACGCAAGCCCCCAATGACGGCCACAACCAAAATAAAAACACCCGCCTCGGGCCCCACTATTTTTTTCAATTTGTCGTTGAACAAATAGAAAATCAAAAGCAGTAAAGGCAATTGCGGCAAGGACAAGAACAAGTCTGTGATCCACATTAAGAACACATCAACAGGCCCCTTGGACATGCCAGCCACTGCGCCTACAACCACCCCCACGCTAATGGCAATGAGCATGGCGGCCAAACCTACAGCCAAGGAGATACGGCCGCCGTATAGCACGCGCGCCAAAATGTCTTGGCCCAGATCATCGGTGCCCAAAGGATGTGCCCAAGATGGACCCTGCATGCGCGCTGCAAAATCAATTTCATTGATGGGCACTCGCCAAAGCAAGGGGCCCAGCAAAACCGCCAACACAATGAAGCTTAAAACAATGGTGCAAACAACTGCCAGTTTGTGGCGCTTAAACCGACGCCAAGCCTCTCGTCCTGGAGACTGCGCTGACGACTTAGCCACAATGGCCTTTTTGTCAGTTGAAGGAGATGCGAGGGTCGAGCCAGCCATACAAAATATCTGCCAAAAGATTACAAGCAATTACCAACGAGGAGAACACAAAAGTCACAGCCATGACCACAGGCGTGTCATTGGCCAGCATAGAACTGATGATGAGCGAACCAATGCCGGGCACTCGGAAGATTTGCTCAGTGACAATGGCACCGCCAAAAATGGCAGGCATTTGAAGCGCAACCAGTGTGACAACGGGAATGAGTGCATTGCGCAAAACGTGTTTCGTGATGACCACTTTTTCTGACAAGCCTTTTGAGCGTGCCGTGGTGACATAGTCCAAACGAATAACATCTAGAACGGCAGAGCGCACATAACGTGTCCACGCACCTGCTTGAAACAAGCCTAAGACCGTCACAGGCATGATCATTTGCTTAAAGTGTTCCCAGAAAAAGCGCCAGCCTGTATCTGGAATGTCTGCTCTGTAAACAAACGGCAACCAATCTAGGTGGATGCTGAAAAACAAAATGAGCAAAATTCCAGTGAAAAATGTGGGCAAAGAAAAACCAATAAAGGCCAATGTACTGGCAATTTGGTCAAACAAAGAGTAAGGCCGTGTGGCTGCATACACGCCCACAGGAATAGCAATACAAAGTGCCAATACCTGAGACGATCCGATGACCAACAAGGTGACCGGAATGCGCTGCATGATGAGTGTTTCGACATTGATGCGACTGATGAAGGAATAACCCCAGTCACCCTGGACCATGGCTGTAAGCCAATTCCAGTAGCGAACCATGAGAGGGTCGTCCAAACCAAACTTCTCCCTTAAGGCTAAGGCCACTTCGGCTGGAATGTTTGGATTGGAAACCAAGTCAGAAAAGGGATCTCCTGGCGCTAGCGCCAAAACAGAGAACAACACCAAGCTGATGCCCAAAAGACTGGGCACGGCGATCATCAATCGCCGAAGGACGTAACGAAACATAGAACTTAATTAAGTGGTTTTGTACCAGTCTTTCAAGAGCCACAAATCGTTGTCCCAGCCCGACAAAGGCGCAACCAAGTTGTTGACTGCGGCTGAAGTACGGGGGCGGTAAACCACAGGAATGATGGCAATGTCGTTGATGGGCATGTCGTTCATCCGGACAAACAAAGCTGCTCGCTTGGCAGGGTCCATTTCGGATTGGGCTGCCAAATATGCTTTGTCGTATTCAGGGTTGTTATATCGGGTGGAATTACGGCCCGCCCATTTGTTGGCTTTGGTAGCAAACTCGGTACTCAAGTACTGGTTCATGAACACCTCAGGATCGGGCTGAGGCATGGTGGTGGTAAACATTTGCATGTCTACAAACAACTTGGTGTAGGTGTCTGGATTGGCTGGGTCAGACGAGAAGTAGACCGATGCGGGTACCGCTTTCAATTCCATGTCAATGCCAGCCTTTTGCGCAGCTTGCTTGATAATTTGCTGTGTTTTCTGACGCGGGCCATTGATCGAAGTTTGGAAAACCAATTTCAGTTTTTTGCCACCTT
>CANNNB010000127.1 GCA_947505995.1 Comamonadaceae bacterium | reverse complement strand
TACATGGCCAAGCGCTCAAGGCCATAGGTAATTTCGCCGGTAATGGGTTTGCAATCAATGCCGCCCACTTGTTGGAAGTAAGTGAACTGGGTGACTTCCATGCCATTGAGCCAAACTTCCCAACCCAAGCCCCAAGCGCCCAAGGTTGGATTTTCCCAATCGTCTTCAACAAACCGAATGTCGTTCTTTTTCAGATCGAAGCCCAAGGCTTCGAGCGAGCCCAAATACAAATCCAAAATGTTGGACGGTGCAGGCTTGAGCACCACTTGGTATTGGTAGTAGTGCTGCAAGCGGTTGGGGTTCTCGCCATAGCGGCCGTCTTTAGGACGGCGGCTGGGTTGAACATAAGCCGCCTTCCAGGGCTCGGGGCCAATGGCGCGCAAAAACGTGGCGGTGTGCGATGTGCCCGCACCCACTTCCATGTCATAAGGTTGCAACAGCGCGCAGCCTTGAGCGTCCCAATAGGACTGCAGTTTCAAAATAATTTGTTGGAAGGTCAACATGGCTTAAAAATGAGAAGGCCCCCAAACATCGGCGGCAACCCTTGATTTTAAAGCGAGCGCGAGCCAGAGCGCCGAGAAAACACACTTAAAACCAGCACAATTGCGAGGCAAAGACACCAAAGTGGCACCAAGCCCCATTGAGAGGTCCATTGGGCGTAGGGCGTGAGGCCAGAGCGTCCTTCAAACTCAAGCACCAAAGTACCGCGCGTGAAGGGTGGCAAAGAGGCAGTGACCACGCCTTTGGCATCGACCAAACCTGTTAAGCCCGTGTTGGTAGAGCGAATGATGGGGCGCTGAAACTCCATGGCGCGCATGCTAGAAATGGCCACATGTTGGGCCATGGCCGTGGTGTCACCAAACCAAGCCAAATTGCTCATGTTGACCAAGACGGTGGGCGCCTCATCGGGCTTGGCAAAGTAGCGCGCTACTTCTTCACCAAACAAATCTTCGTAACAAATTTGGGGCAACAAACGCTGGCCCTGCCATTTCAAAACGCCTGAGGGAGGTCGGTCTTGCGCAAAATCACCCAAAGGCATGTTCATCATGCGCACAAACCACTGAAAAAAAGGCGGTACGTATTCGCCAAAGGGCACCAAGTGATGTTTGTCATAGCGGTATTGGATTTCTTCAGGGCCGAGTGCCAACACAGAATTGCTGTAGCCCACACCCGAGGCGCCCATGGGAATGCCCACCAATGCTGTTTGCGGCGAGGTGGGCAACAGGCCCTGCGCACTTTGGCCCGCGTATTTGTCTTTGAGCGCTTGCCAGTAGGTGGGCGCGAGTTGTTGCGGCAAGACAGGAATGGCCGTTTCGGGTGTGACCACGAGTGGCTCGGTATTGGCCAGCAACTGCTCGCCATACCAACTCAAGGCCTGCTGAACGCCCTGGCCAGGAATGAATTTTTCATCTTGCGGAATGTTGCCTTGAAGCAGCCGCACCTTGAGTTTGCCCGAGGCTTGGGTGAACTCGGGTCCTGCATTTTGGAGTCCGATGGGAATGACCACAGACACCATGAACAAGACAAGGCCTGTCCAAATCCAAGCCTGAGTTCTGCCCGCCATGAGGATCGAAATTAGAACTGGCACGCCCATGGCCACCCATGCTGCAATGGCACCGATGCCATAAACACCAATCCATGGGGCGTAGCCAGACAAGGCACTTTGCAGGTGCGCGTAGCCACCGGCACCCCAAGGAAATCCGGTAAGGAGTTGGCCACGACACAGCTCGGCCAAAGTCCACAAAGCGCCAAACAACAAGATGCCAGAAAGCCCTTGCTTGAACTCCGCCATGGTCATGCCTTCAGTCTGTCTGGCATAGCGCCCCTCCATCATTCGGGCCGTCAAAACAGAGCGCCGAAACAAGGCCACCCAAATGCCGCCCGCTGCTGCAAAATAAAGTGACAAGCCCGCGGCAAGCAACAACACGGCCAAGGCTGCCAGCCAAGAAGGCAAGCCCCCATACCGATGCATAGAAACATACAGCCAACCCCAAGTGGCAGCCATGGCACTGCAGGCAAACACAGCACTGACGAGCGCGCCCTGTCGCCACGAGGACTGAACTTGGCGTTTCGATTGAGATGGTATTTTTTGGGATGCAATGTTGTGTGTTGGCTGAGCATCTTGCGATGCCAATTGCAACAAAAGCGCCGCCAAAATACCAAGACTGAAACACTGCAAAAAGCCTGACGACTGGCCCGTCACACCCAGCACATCCCCCAGCGCGAAGGCAGGCCAGGCCATCGAAAAGCCATGCACCACACCGGCTACGACTGACAAGGCCAGGCGCCACATGCTCATTACTTTTTCAAGGGCGTGGTGGGTGAGACCTTGAACCACCGCACTGCGCCACCGCGGGTGTGCAAGACCACAAAGTCCAAGCCCGATAAACTGAATTTTTCACCACGTTTGGGCACGTGGCCCATCTCGTGCGCAACGAGTCCACCAATGGTGTCAAATTGGTGAGTGTCCTCGTCAATGACATGCGGGTTGAGCTTCACGCCAAAGGCCTCTGAGACGCGTTCGAGTGAAGTGTCGCCGCTGACGCGGTAAGTTTGATCGGACAAACCAAAGATGTCGCCAGCTTCTTCTTCAATGTCAAACTCATCTTCAATTTCGCCCACAATTTCTTCGAGCACATCTTCAATGGTGATCAAGCCAGCCGTGCGGCCAAACTCATCAATGACGATGGCCAAGTGTTGGCGGTTGTCGCGAAACTGTCTGAGCAAATCGTTCAGGCCTTTGGTTTCCGGCACAAACACGGCGGGTCTGAGTAAGGCACGGATATTGAGCTCGGGCGCGCGTTGCAGCTTGAGCAAATCTTTGGCCATCAAGATGCCAATGATGTTTTCACGATCGTCTTCGTACACTGGAAAGCGCGAGTGAGCTGTATCGATCACTTGGTGCAGCAGCTCGTCAAAGGGCGCATCGATGGACAGCAAGTCCATGCGCGGCGCAGCCACCATGGCATCGCCTGCCGTCATGTCCGCCATGCGAATCACGCCCTCAAGCATGAAACGACTTTGCGCATTGATGATCTCGTTGTCTTCCGCCTCGGCCAGCGTTTCAATGAGCTCGTCTTTAGAGTCGGGGCCAGGGTGAATGAACTCAGCCAGCTTTTGCAGGAATGAGCGCTTGTCTTCACGCCGCTCTTCGCGTCTGTCTACTCTTTTGACTTCGCGTTTGTCGTCTCGTTTGTCGTCTCGTTCATTCAAGCGCGCGGGGTGAGGGTCGGACACAGTGGGATGGGCAATTTGCCGTTGTTGCAGAGCCTCTAGGATAGCGGATTAAACGCCCGATTGGTGACGCGATTCGCGTACACCCTTTCTAACCTCTTGCAGCGTACGAAGCACTTGTAAAAACTGTTTGGCACGCACCTTGATTTGAAAATCAACATCGGCCATGCCTTCCTCAATGAATTCATTCATTTGACTGTCAAGGTCGGCAGTTGGCAAGCTGAGGTAAGCGTCACTTTCGCTGCCATCTCGCACCACCTTGGCACCCGATTTCCGGGCAATTTTGAGCATGGCGGTGTTTTCGCTCAAGGCATGGATGAACATCAGCCCAACGCCCTGATTTCGGGCATGCATGACCGCGCGATCAAACAAGCGCGCGCCCAGTCCTTTGCCGCGCATTTTGAGGTCAACTGAAACCCCAAATTCAGCACAAGTTGCCCATTCTGGGTCGACCGAGAAGGCCAAATGCGCCATGGCCACGATCTCTAGGCGCCGATTGAAGACGCCATAGATGTCATCCCGTACAAAATTCAGTTTGTTGACGTAGTTTTCAATCTGCTCGTCGGTCGCTGTGTAACCGAAGCGCAAATAACGATCTTGGGGGCCCAAACACTTGAGGTGAGCACTGATGCGCGGTCGGTGCTGGATGCTCAAAATGCGGATAGGTACCCAACTCATAAAGCGGCGCCAAAGTGATTGGGTGAGGTTTGAAATTTGAATCATAGGGTTTACCCGTATTCTTGCACAGCTTCTCGCATTTTTCTCACTTTCTAGAAAATACGGCGGCTTTTTGCTTTGTCGCTTTGGGGACGAAAAATAGACTTTTTAAATGCGTGTCAGGGGTAATGCCCCATGACAACGCTTCTTCAAATTGACGACAATATTGCCATTCCTAGGAGCAGTACATGGACAAGATTTGGCTGAAGAGTTATCCCGCCAACGTGAAGCACGAAATTGACCCCAACGAATACAGTTCGTTGTCAGATTTACTCAACCAAGCCTTTCAAAAGCACGGCGATACGCCGTTTGCAGTTTGCATGGAAAGGTGGATGAGCTACCGAGAGCTAGACCAGTTGTCTCAAGCCTTGGGGGCCTGGTTTCAAGCGCAAGGCTTAGCGCCAGGCAGCCGCATTGCCCTGATGTTGCCCAACTTGCCTCAATTTGCAGTCACGATGGCCGCCATTTTGAGGGCCGGTTATACCTGCGTGAATGTGAACCCTTTGTACACAGCACGCGAGTTAGAGCACCAACTGAAAGACTCTGGCGCCTCTGGCATTGTGATTTTGGAAAACTTTGCTTTCACCCTGAGCGAGGTCATTGAGCATACGCAAATACAGCACACCGTCCTTGCTTCGATTGGCGATTTGTTAGGCCCTTTTTACGGTCGATGGATGACATTTGCAGTTCGCCATTTGGCCAAAATGGTGCCTGAGTTTGAACTGCCATTGAGCGACAAACACCGCGTGACTTCGTTCAAACAAGCCATTGCCGAGGGGCGCCAATTGACTTTCAAGTCTGTCTCCCAGTCGCTTGATGACATTGCGTTTTTGCAATACACCGGCGGCACAACGGGCTTGTCCAAGGGCGCGGTGCTGACCCATCGCAACATTGTGGCCGCTATTTTGCAAGCTGAAACATGGTTTGCCCCAGCACTTGAGCGCATGCCCGACTTACGCAAAGTCAACAGCATTGCGGCGCTTCCGCTGTATCACATCTTCGCCTTGACACTCTGCTTCTTGGCCATTCGCCAAGGCTCGCACCTTACCTTGGTTCCCAACCCGCGTGACTTTGGCAAGTTCATTGAAACCCTCAAATCACGCCCCTTCCACTTGCTGCCCGGCGTCAACACTTTGTTCAACGCCTTGCTGCAGCACCCCATGTTCAAAACCATCGATTTTTCCAACCTGTGCCTCACCCAAGCAGGTGGCATGGCGGCGTCTGAGGGCACTGCGCGCGCTTGGCAAGCTGCCACCGGCAGCGCCATGATTGAAGGCTGGGGCATGAGTGAAACTTGTGCCATTGGCACCAACAACCCGGTGACTCAGACCTCCTTCAGCGGCACCATTGGCCTGCCACTTCCCAGCATCGAAATGGCCATTAAGGACGAACAAGGCAATAGCTTGGCACAAGGCGAGTCTGGTGAAATTTGCATTCGCGGCCCCAACGTCATGGTGGGTTATTACAAGCAAGAAGAAGAAACGCGCAAGGCATTCACATCTGACGGTTTTATGCGCACCGGTGACGTGGGCATCATGGACGAGCACGGTTATTTCCGCATCGTCGATCGCATTAAAGACATGATCATTGTGAGTGGCTTCAATGTGTTCCCATCTGAACTCGAGAATGTCATCTCGCTTTGCCCAGGGGTGGTTGAGTGCGCAGCCATCGGCATTCCCGATGCCATGCAAGGTGAGACCATCAAGGTTTTTGTGGTGCGAAACGACAGCATGCTGACCGAAGATGCCGTGGCCAAATACTGCAACGAAAACCTCACAGGTTACAAGCGGCCCAAATACATTGAGTTTCGAGACGAGTTGCCCAAGTCCAATGTAGGCAAAATTTTGCGACGTGAACTTCGCACCTCGGCACACTGATTGCAAATCGCTTTTAAATTATCTTTAAGCGTTTTTGACAATGTCTGATCGGCTGCAGATTCCAGGACTTCAAGTTTTTGAAAGAGGCTGGCTTTCGGCCAACAACGTCCTGTTCACCGACGACACTTCAACCACGCTCATTGACAGTGGTTATGTGACACACCAAGCGCAGACTTTGGCACTTGTGCAAAATGCTTTGGACGGCAAAATTCTAGATCGGTTGGTTAACACCCACTTACACAGCGATCACTGTGGGGGTAACTATTTTCTTCAAACTCACTACACCCAGCTTGAGACGCTGATTCCACCAGGTGAAGCAAAGGCCGTTGCAATTTGGGATGAACAGGCCTTGAGCTACGAAGCCACCGGTCAATTGTGTCCTCGGTTTAAGTTTGAGGGCGTGTTGCGGGCAGGCCAAACTTTGCGCTTGGCATCCCTAGATTGGGAAGTGCACGCTGCGCCTGGCCATGATCCGCATTCAGTTATTTTGTTTGAGCCCACCCACAAAGTTTTGATCTCAGCAGATGCCTTGTGGGCCAACGGATTTGGTGTTGTTTTTCCAGAGTTGGAAGGTGTCGATGCATTTCACGAAGTTGCTCAGACTTTGGATCTGATTGAGTCACTGAAACCTTTGTGGGTCATACCCGGTCACGGCGCAGTTTTTGAAAATGTCGACGCTGCGCTTGAAATTGCCCGCAAAAAATTACACGGCTTTGTTCAGAACCCGCAAAAGCACGGCCGCTATGGCGCCAAAGTGCTTTTGAAATACAAGCTTTTGGAACTGACACAAGTTGAAAACAAGGCCTTTAAGGCTTGGGCCACTGGCGTGCCCTATTTGAAGCAATTGCACCAGACCTTTGGTGAACAAATGCCCATGCAAGAATGGCTTGAGGACATGCTTTTAGATCTGGAACGAAGCAAAGCCTTGGCATTTCAAGAGGACATGATTGTGAATTTGTAGTCAGCTTCACAATTTGACAGGCAAAAAAAACGCCCCATATTTCTATGGGGCGTTTCTCGCTATAAGAGCCTGACAATGTCCTACTTTCACACGGGAACCCGCACTATCATCGGCGCTAAGTCGTTTCACTGTCCTGTTCGGGATGGGAAGGAGTGGTACCAACTTGCTAT
>CANNNB010000126.1 GCA_947505995.1 Comamonadaceae bacterium | reverse complement strand
GGCGCTTGTCTCATGCAACATGAGTTTCATCCACAACTCGCTGGTTTGGTGTTGCACGATAAACAACATTTCATTGTGATCTGGCGAACGCGGTTTCTGCGCGTTCAAAATGGCGTCCAGCTGTAAATAATCGCCGTAGCTCATCGATTGGCTGAAGTCGAGTTGAGCGTTTTCATCTTGCGACGCAAGAATCACCTCGGTTGAATCGGATGTGACCTCGCTGGCGTTTGGACTAAAAGGGCATCCGGACATGGTGTACTTTCAAAGAACTAAGTGACAGTATTTTTTTGTGAAAAACGCGGCTGTTGCCAATCGCCGCTGTCCATCACTTCTTTCAAGTGCCGAACGGCATGCCATACATCGGCAAATCTTGTGTACAAAGGCGCTAGGCCAAATCGCAAAATATCAGGTTCGCTTTGGCCATCGCCCGCCCTGAAATCGCCAATCACACCTCGTGCAATTAAGGCTTGCACAATGGCGTAAGCGCCTTCACTTCGAGTTAGGCTGACTTGTGAGCCTCGCAAATCCTCTTCAATGGGCGTTGCAATGCCAAAACCGTGGTCTGCAAGTTGTGCATGGACCAGATGCATGAAAAGGCCTGTAAGCGCCAAAGATTTTTTTCTTAATGCACGCATACCGCCCAGTTTCTCAATGTTTAAAAATGTATCTAGGGCGGTGTCGAGCGCGATCAAACTAAGCATCGGTTGCGTGCCGCATTGGTACCGTGCAATGCCGGTGGCTGGTTTGTAGTCCGGTGTAAATTCAAAAGGTGCAGCGTGTCCCCACCAGCCACTCAGAGGTTGCCAGCAGCGATCGGTGTGCTTTGGATGGACCCAAACAAAGGCAGGCGCACCAGGGCCGCCGTTCAGGTATTTGTAGCCGCAACCTACAGCAAAGTCTGCTTGCGAGAGATTCAAATCAACAGGCACAGCACCTGCGCTGTGTGCCAAATCCCACACCATCAAAGCACCTACGCTGTGCGCTAATGCTGTCACAGCTTCCATGTTCAACATGGAGCCTGTGCGGTAGTTCACATGGGTCAACATCAACACGGCAACGTCATGTTGCAATGCGCTTTGCAGTTCTTCTGCATTGACCAACTTCAGGGTGAAGCCGCGCTCTTTGCACAAAGCTTCTGCAATGTAGAGGTCGGTGGGAAAATTGGTGCGCTCACTCAGAATAATTGTTTTCTCTGGATGATCAGCTTGTGAAATGGAAAGCGCTGCACTTAACACTTTGTACAAATTGATAGAAGTGCTGTCGGCTGCGACTACTTCGTCATCTTTTGCACCAATGAGACGAGCAATTTTGTTGCCCACTTTAAATGGCATTTGAAACCAGCCCGCACTGTTCCAACTTTGGATGAGGTCTTGGCCCCACTCTTGTGTCACGGCGGCCGCTACCCGTGCGGGTGTTGCTTTGGGCAATACCCCAAGAGAGTTGCCGTCAAGGTAAATCACGCCCTCAGGCACTTGAAACAAATCACGCAGTGAACGAAGTGGATCTTGTTGATCCAGTGACTGACATTCGGCCAGAGTGTTGGTTGTAGTGTGCATGTTGTTTTCAGAGTTCTCTGAGAATAGCGCGTACAGGGCTTGCGTCCGCACTCATGAGTTTGAGAGGCAGAGCGATCAGTTCGTAATCGCCTTCTTCAATGTGGTCAAGTTGCAGGTTTTCAAGTACGCGCATGTTGCGCGCCCTGATGATCTGGTGACTGTCCAATGTTTTGCTGTCGGCAGGGTCGATGCTGGCACTGTCGATGCCGATTAACTTCACGCCCAAGTCGGCCAGGGCTGTTAAGGTTTGGGGTGCAAAAGCTGTGAGGTGGGAGTCGAATTCTTGCTCGGGAAATTGGGCATAGGTTCTGACTAAAACGCGTTCTGGCACATGCTTGAGTTTGTGCACTAAATCTTGCAAATGGACGAGTGGTCCAACGCCTATGGCATGGATCACCCGGCATGGGCCAATGAAGGTTTGCAAATCAACTTGGCCGATGGCCGCGCCAGAAGGGTCATAGTGCAAAGGCGCATCGGCGTGCGATCCGACGTGAGGAGACAGCCTTATGGCGCTCACATTCACCGGACATCGCGGTGAAATTTCAGCTGTCCACTGCAGTTGAAATGGTGTGTCGCCCGGAAAGACTGGGCTGCTTGCGTCTACGGGTGGGGAAATATCCCAAATTTTTTTCATGACGCGCAAAGATAGCGCTCTCAGGAATTTCTGGTGTCGGTTATATCCAACACATGGCGAAAATAGGCAAGTAAGTGGGTTTGAGGCACTTCGTCGTAAACTTGTGCGCATGAATTTGACGCCCGAATCCTGGCAAGCCATTCAACTCACCTTCGAGTTAGCCACGCTGACCACCCTTTTGCTGCTGGTCTTGGCTACGCCTTTGGCTTGGTGGCTCTCGCAAACGCAATCGGCATGGCGTGCGCCCATTCACGCCTTGGTAACTTTGCCCTTGGTGTTGCCACCTTCGGTGTTGGGTTTTTATATGCTTGTTGTGATGGGGCCGCATGGACCCTTAGGGCAATTCACTCAGTCTATGGGGTGGGGCGTGTTGTCTTTCACATTCACAGGTTTGCTAATCGGCTCCATCCTTTTCTCTTTACCTTTTGCCGTGCAACCGCTGCAACACGCTTTCGACGCCATTGGTTCTCGACCGATGGAGGTTGCGGCTACTTTGCGTGCTAGCCCTGTGGATGCATTCTTTTCAGTTGCTTTGCCCTTGGCCAAACCTGGCATGGTCACTGCGGCCATACTGACTTTTGCACACACCGTCGGTGAGTTTGGGGTGGTGCTCATGATTGGCGGCAACATTCCTGGCCAAACTCGTGTGGTGTCGACAGAGATTTATGGGCATGTAGAGGCCATGGAATATGCGCAAGCGCATGTTTTAGCAGCTGGCATGTTGGTCTTTTCTTTTGTGGTGCTGTTGGCCTTGGCCTTGATGAATCGGCGTCAAAGGCAAGTGATGTGAAGATGATTCACCTTCACATCAACATTGCACGTTCAGCGTTTGAGTTGAGCCTAGACATTCAATTGCCAGGGCAAGGCATCACTGCCATTTTTGGCCCTTCCGGCTCTGGTAAAACAAGTTTGTTGCGCGCGGTAGCGGGTTTGGATAAAAACCAAAATGGCCGCATTCAAATTAGCGAAAACATTTGGCAGGACACAACGCAAGGAATTTGTTTGCCCACTTGGCAGAGGCCTTTGGGATATGTGTTTCAAGAGTCAAGTTTGTTGCCGCATCTCAGTGTGTTGGACAACTTGAATTTTGGATTGAAGCGTACATTGGCCTCTCAAGGTATTGCGCAGTCAGATGCTGCCAAAGCTTTGAAGGCGTCGATTGAGTTGTTGGGTATTGGCAGTTTGTTGCAACGCATGCCCAACGAACTGTCGGGTGGTGAACGCCAGCGTGTGGCCATTGCGCGTGCCATTGCCATGCAGCCCCAATTGCTTTTGATGGACGAGCCCTTGGCGTCATTGGATGCCGCGCGCCGTCAGGAAATTTTCCCTTGGCTTGCGGTCTTGCGTGATGACCTGAAGATACCCATGTTGTACGTCACACACTCAGCTGAAGAGGTGACACGCTTGGCCGATCACTTGGTGGTATTGGACAAGGGGCATGTCAAAGCGCAGGGGCCTGTGAGCCAAGTACTGACACAAGTGGTGAATCCTGTTGTGGTGGGCGAAGATGCTGGCGCATTGATCACAGGTCACATTGGCGCTGTTGATGAGCATTGGCATCTGTCACGCGTTGACTTTGACGGAGGCGCTGTGTGGATGCGAGATGCAGGTTTGCCAGTTGGCAGAGTCGTACGCATTCGCATCTTGGCGCGAGACGTCAGTTTGGCAACTTCTGAACCGCAAAACACCAGCATTCAAAACCAACTTTGCGGAAGCATTCAAAGTATCACGCCCGATGCGCACCCTTCGCAAGTCATGGTGGTTTTGAAGTGTGGCGCTGAGGAGCTGATCGCCCGAGTGACCAAGCGGGCAGTCGGCGATTTGGCCTTGGAAGTTGGTATGCCTGTTTGGGCGCAAGTGAAGTCGGTAGCCTTGGTGGCCTGATTTAAATCCGAAATCTGTTTGGTTGGTTGATTTAGAAGCGTATTTCGCTCTATATGAATTATTTGTATAAACAAACAACAAATGATTCTTTTGAGTTTTGAAGAGGGGGTTTCACAATCCCACCCTTACTCTTTTGAGATTCACCATGAACAAGATCAAATCTATTGCAGCAGTGGCCGTGTTGTCCTTATCCGGCTTGAATGTTTCTGCCCAAACTTTGCTCAACGCCTCTTACGACGTAGCCCGCGAGTTTTACAAAGACTACAACGCCGCCTTCGTGGCCAATTACAAAAAGACCACAGGCAAAGATCTGAAGATAGACCAAGCCCATGGTGGCTCAAGTGCGCAGGCTCGCGCAGTCAATGACGGCTTAGATGCCGACGTGGTGACCATGAACACCACCACCGACATCGACTTTTTGGCCAGCAAAGGCATCGTTGCAACTGACTGGACCAAACGTTTTCCTCACAGCGCATCCCCCACCAGCTCGACCATGCTGTTTTTAACGCGCAATGGCAATCCTAAAAATATCAAAGACTGGGACGACCTCATCAAGCCTGGCATTCAAGTGATTGTGGTCAACCCCAAAACCGGCGGCAACGGCCGCATGGCTTATTTGGCGGCATGGGGTTATGTGCGCAAAAAGGGCGGAAGCGAAGCTGAGGCTGCAGCCTTTGTGGCCAAGCTCTATAAAAACGTGCCCGTGTTGGCCAAGGGTGGTCGAGATGCCACCACCATCTTCTTGCAACGCAACATTGGCGATGTACTGGTCACGTTTGAGTCTGAAGTCATTTCTGTCGACAACGAATTTGGTGCAGGCAAAGTGGATGCGGTTCATCCCTCCATCAGCATCGTGGCCGAAAACCCAGTGGCTGTCGTTGAGCGCACAGTGAACAAAAAAGGCACTGGCGATGTGGCCAAAGCTTATTTGAACTACCTTTACTCTGATGAAGCGCAAGAGATCGCTGCCAAGCACGCCTTGCGTCCTAGCAATCCCGCCATCTTGAAAAAATACAGCAAAACTTTCAAGCCTGTGCAGTTGTTCACAGTGAACGAAGTGTTTGGCTCTTTCGCTGAAGCGCAAAAAGTGCACTTCAACGACGGCGGCAATTTAGACAAGCTGTACACCGTTAAGTAATTCATGCTCTCTCGTTCCGCTGCGGCGGCCCCTGCCAAGCGCAGGGCGCCCGCCCGGGTATTGCCCGGTTTCAAAATCACTTTGGGGTACACCTTGATGTACCTCTGTTTGATTGTGCTCATCCCTTTGTCTGCCTTGGTTTTCAAAACGTTCACGCTGACGTGGGATCAGTTTTGGGATGCAGTCACAGGCCCACGAGTCATGGCGTCTTACCGCCTTACCTTTGGCGCATCTTTGATTGCTGCTTTGGTCAACGTGGTGTTTGGTCTGCTAGTGGCTTGGGTGCTGGTGCGATACCAGTTCTTTGGCAAAAAAGTTGTCGATGCTTTGGTCGATTTGCCATTTGCATTGCCCACCGCAGTCGCTGGCATTTCTTTAACGGCCTTGCTTGCGGGTAACGGTTGGGTGGGGCAGTTCCTTGAGCCCATGGGTGTTCAATTGGCGTTTAATCGAAACGGCATTGTGATTGCGCTCATCTTCATTGGCTTGCCTTTCGTGGTTCGCACTGTGCAGCCTGTATTGGAAGATGCTGAAAAAGAATTGGAAGAAGCTGCCACCTGCTTGGGTGCTTCGCGTTGGCAAACTTTCACGCGAGTGATTTTTCCTTCTATTGCACCAGCCTTGCTTACAGGATTTGCCATGGCCTTTGCGCGTGCCATAGGCGAATATGGCTCTGTTATTTTTATTGCGGGCAACATGCCCATGATTTCTGAAATCACACCGCTGATCATCATTGGCAAGTTAGAGCAATACGACTACGCCGGTGCTACGGCAGTGGCTACTGTCATGTTGGTCATCTCTTTCATCTTGCTCTTGGTCATCAATGGCCTTCAAACTTGGCAGCGCCGTTACTCAGGAGCGCCTGTATGAGCACGCCCATCAATCGCCGCGCAGAAGCGGGCACCACTGAGGCCGCATGGGTGCGGTACACACTCATCGGTATTTCGTTGGTCTTCTTGTTTTTATTTTTGGTCTTGCCGCTTGCCGCTGTATTTGCGGAAGCTTTGCGCAAAGGATTTGATGCGTATTGGGAGGCGCTTAAAGAGCCCGATGCATGGTCGGCCATTCGCCTCACACTGATCACAGCGCTCATTGCAGTGCCCCTCAATTTGGTGTTTGGTGTATCTGCTGCATGGTGCATTGCCAAGTACGAATTCAAAGGCAAATCGGTGCTGACCACATTGGTCGATTTACCTTTCTCTGTATCACCTGTGGTAGCCGGTTTGGTGTATGTGCTGATGTTTGGCGCGCAAGGCTGGTTTGGCCCTTGGCTGCAAGAGCACGACATCAAAATTATTTTTGCAGTGCCTGGTATTGTGTTGGCAACCATCTTTGTCACGTTTCCCTTCATTGCGCGCGAACTCATTCCCCTCATGCAAGCCCAGGGCAATGAGGAAGAGCAAGCTGCCATTGTGTTGGGCGCCACAGGCTGGCAAACCTTTTGGTATGTCACGCTGCCCAACATCAAGTGGGGTTTGATCTATGGCGTTATTTTGTGCAACGCACGCGCCATGGGCGAGTTTGGTGCGGTGTCGGTGGTATCAGGTCACATTCGCGGCCAGACCAATACCATGCCTTTGCACGTTGAAATTTTGTACAACGAATACCAATCGGTGGCTGCTTTTGCGGTGGCGTCATTGTTGGCTTTGCTGGCGCTGGTTACTTTGGTGATCAAGTCGGTGGCCGAGTGGCGCCACGAACGTGAGATGAAAGCGATTGGCGAATTATCACCAGAAAATACCCAGACAGCTTCTGCAACACTGTCAGTGAAAGCCGCATCATGAGCAT
>CANNNB010000125.1 GCA_947505995.1 Comamonadaceae bacterium | reverse complement strand
TTTGAAAACGGCACGCGCGTCATTGCGCACGCCATTGCCGAATCTAAAGCCTTCAGCATTGCTGGCTGCGGCGACACCTTGGCGGCCATTGCCAAGTACGGCATTGAAAAACAAGTGGGCTATATCTCCACGGGCGGCGGTGCGTTCTTAGAAATCTTGGAAGGCAAAACATTGCCTGCTTTTGAGATTTTGTCGCGTCGAGCATCCTAAAAAAACGCTTCATCAGAAGCGTTTTTTGTGACTTGAATTGGCCTCAGGCCAGGGCAAAAAGGCTTAAGACTTAGAAGGCAAATTGCCGCGCACTGGGCTGGTCATCTGACCTTGAAAATCGGTCCAGCATTCGCGTGTGAAGTCATACAGCTTGCAAGCTTTGGCTGTTTTAAAATACCAGCCCCAAGAGAAGGGCTGAACAATGATGCGGCCTGGCAGCATTTCTTCCAACTTGGCTTGCGCTTGTTTCAAGCGATACAGCGGAATGCTCATGTCCACATGGTGCGCGGTGTGCTCCATGATGTGGTGCACCATGTTGCCGATTTTCATGGGAAAAGTGAGGTGCACGGTGGTAGAGACGAAGGGTTGGGCTTTGGTCCATGCCGATTTGTCGTTGTGCCAAGACACGCGTACATGGGTGTGGTGAACATAAACCACGAAACCAATCATGGTGTTCCAGAACAAGAAGGGCACGACCACGCCCATCAGCAAGGTGAGCCATACAGATTGACCTGTGACGCCAGCTGCATAGACCATGACGCCCATCCACACAAAGCCAAACACCGTTACCAAGATGCTGTCTTTGATGAAGATGGGGCGACGAGTGGGCATGTGCGTTTTGTTTGGGAAGAACTCGCGCTTCCACCAAATTTCAACAAGGTAGTACAAACCAGGCGCCCAGCCACTTCGGTAAAGGTATTGCATCAAGCGGCCAACAGGACCGAGGGCCGTAAACTCTTCTGCCGTGAGCGGTGTCCAAACAAAGTCGACACCTTTCAAGTTGGTGTAGCCGTGGTGCACCACGTTGTGGCCGGTATCCCACAGGCTGAAAGGTGTAAGCGAGTACAAGAAGGCGTAGCGGCCGATCCATTTGTTCAGTTCACGATGAGGTGTGAGGCTTTGGTGACAAGCGTCATGCCCAAGGATGAACAAACGGCCAATGACAAAGCCAGCCGCTGACCCGCACAAGAGCTTGAGCCACACAGACTCGACCAGTACGGTGCCGGCCACCAGCCCCATGAACAAGGCCGTGTCAACCAGCAAAAGAACAAAGGCGCGCAGGGTGGAGCGGTCAGACAAAGGCTTGAGCCACTCGCGAATGATTTTGCGATGCGGCATGTCCTGGTCTAGCGGAATCGGGTTCAAATTTTCGGGTGTGGCGTTTGTAGTCATAAAAAAGGCGAAAAACTCAAGGGGCAGAAGCCGTGCTTGGGTGCCATCAAAATAGATACCCCGAGTCTAAACCGAGTGGCTTTTCCCGTGGCTGACATGGGTCAATGGCCCGAATATTCTTTTGAATCTATGGGTTTTCCATGATTCCCCTATGATCTGCCTTTATTTTGACCAATTAAAGCGGCTTTAAGCCCTATTTTTCAATGACTGCACGAAATACCACTGTCGTTGCCGACGCCAATGCGCCGGCTATTACCCAACTGTTGGCTGAATTTGTCGCCTCGCACCCCTCCAAAGGCTGGTCCGATGCCGTGGAAGCTCAAGCGCACCGCACGTTTGCCAACTGGGCCGGTTGCGCTGTAGGGCCCAGCATGCATGAAACCATGGAAGCCGCATTGGGCGCTGTGAAAGAGCTGGCGCCTTCGGCTCAAGCTTCGATCTTGGGGCGCAGCGACCGCGTTGACATGGCCAATGCGGCCTTGCTCAATGGCATCAGCTCCCACACCTTTGACTTTGACGACACCCATTTGAAAACCATCATCCACCCTGCAGGGCCGGTGGCCTCCGCCATTTTGGCTCTGGGAGAGCATCTAGGCTCAAACGGCCGTCAACTGATCGACGCCTTGGTCTTGGGCGTGGAGGTGTCATGCCGCGTGGGCAATGCCGTGTACCCCAACCACTACGACCGCGGCTGGCACATCACGGGCTCAACTGGCATGTTGGGCAGTGCGGCAGCTTGCTCACGCCTGTTAGGTTTGAACGCCAAGCAAACACAAATGGCTTTAGGCATTGCCGCTTCCCAACCCGTTGGTTTGCGCGAACAGTTTGGCACCATGACCAAGCCTTTCCATCCCGGCGGTGCCGCCAAAGTGGGCTTGATGTCTGCCCTTATGGCCAAGCACGGTTTCACCTCATCTTCTCGCGCCTTTGAGGCACCGCGCGGTTTGATGCAAGTGTTTTCGGACAAAACCGATTGGAAAGAAATCACAGAAAACTTAGGAAAAACTTGGGAAATTGAACTCAATACCTACAAGCCCTTTGCTTGCGGCATTGTGATTCACCCCGCCATCGATGCCTGTGTGCAATTGCGCGAGAAGCACAACTTGAAGCCCGAGCAAGTGGCCAAAGTGACGTTGAAAGCACACCCCTTGGTGCAAGAACTGACAGGCAAGAAAACACCCACGGACGGCTTGTTGGCCAAGTTCAGCGTGTTCCATGCCTGCGCCGTGGCGCTCATTTATGGCCGTGCAGGTGAGCATGAATATGCTGACGATGTGGTGCGCTCGCCCATGGTGACAGGCGTTCGCGACAAAGTCGAATTGATAGTGGATCGAAGCATTCACGAAGCGTCTGTCGACGTCACAGTTGAAACAAGCGATGGTCAAAAGCACCACATCTTCATTGAGCGCGCCATTGGCAGCGTTGAAAAGCCTATGAGCAACGAGCAACTCAAGGCCAAGTTTGTTGGGCAAAGTACACCGATTTTGGGTGCTTCAAAAACCGAAGAAGCTTGGGACTTGTGCATGAATTTGGCAAAACAACAAAATCTCAGCGCTTTGTTGCGCAGTTTGACAGCGTAGTTTTCTGTGAAATTTGTTCTCGGTATGTAACCCATTTCGTGGGAAAATTGAAATTAAATTACACTGGAGAGCTTTTCACATGCCAACCCGCGCCACCAAAATTGTTGCTACCTTAGGTCCTGCCTCTAGCGATCCAGCTATGTTAGAGGCCATGATTCGCGCGGGTGTGAATGTGGTTCGATTGAACTTCAGCCACGGCAAAGCGCAGGACCACATCGACCGTGCCAAGTTGGTGCGCGAAGCCGCAGCCAGAGCCGGCCGAGAAGTGGCCATCATGGCTGATTTGCAAGGTCCCAAAATTCGCGTTGGCAAATTTGTAGATGGCAAAGTCATGTTGGAGCCAGGTGCCAAGTTTGTGCTCGATGCTTCTCGCACAGAACCCGGTGATTTAACTGGCGTTGGGCTTGACTACAAAGAACTTCCCCGCGATGTCAAAGCCGGCGATGTGTTGTTACTGAACGATGGCTTGATTGTGCTCACCGTTGACTCGGTTCAAGGCGAAATGGTCAATACCACCGTCAAGTTGGGCGGTGAATTGTCTAACAACAAAGGCATTAACAAGCAAGGCGGAGGCCTTACCGCACCGGCTCTCACTGGCAAGGACATGGAGGACATCAAAACTGCGATGAGCTTTCAAGCCGACTATTTGGCCGTCAGTTTCCCTAAAAATGCCACCGACATGGAAATGGCACGACAGTTGGCCAACGTGGCAGCGGCTGAATACAACCACAAGCCGGCCTTGATTGCCAAAATTGAACGAGCAGAAGCCATTCCTCGGTTGGAAGAAATCTTGTTGGCCAGCGACGGCATCATGGTGGCCCGGGGTGATTTGGCGGTTGAGGTTGGTAACGCTGTGGTACCTGCATTGCAAAAGCGCATGATCAAGTTGGCACGCGCCCACGACAAGGTGGTTATCACGGCCACCCAAATGATGGAAAGCATGGTCACCAACCCCGTGCCCACCCGTGCTGAGGTGAGTGACGTGGCCAATGCGGTTTTGGATGGCACCGACGCCGTCATGCTTAGCGCTGAAACAGCGGCCGGTAAGTATCCGCTTGAAACCGTGGTTGAAATGGCCAAAATTTGTTTGGCTGCAGAAGCCGCCGAGGAGTTCGAGCTGGACGCCGATTTCAGCGGCCAAACCTTCAACCGAATCGACCAGTCAATTGCCATGGGTGCTTTGTTCACAGCGCACCATTTGCACGTCAAGGCCATCGTGGCACTGACCGACTCAGGTTCAACAGCCTTGTGGATGAGCCGCCACAGAGTGCAAATTCCTATTTATGCGTTGACAACCAAGCTCAGTTCACAAAGAAAAATGGCGCTTTACCGAAATGTCCGCCCTTTGCTCATGGACACCAGTGCCGACCGTGATACCGCATTGGTTCAAGCAGAGAACCATTTGAAAAGCCGCGGTATTGTGGGCGCTGGCGACATTTATGCCATCACTTGTGGCGAACCGATGGGCGCCCCTGGCGGTACCAACATGCTCAAAATTTGCCAATCAGAGTAAACACTAACTTTCTAAATACATTAAGCTGGTGCTCGGGCTCTGCATTTCACGATGCATGAGCCTGATCTTTTTTCTGACGCAAGCTGTGCAAAACCAAATGGCTGAGCCAACCCACTGTCCAGCACAGCCAAGCCGTCCAAAGGGTGTGGCTCATGAAATGTGCGCCGCGAATTTGCTGTGAAATTCCCAAAATAAATCCGACGCCGATTGCCAAAACCAGCCACTTCACAGCGCCTGGCGCATCATTTTGCCGAAGGCCAAAGTAGGCTGCCATGAAGGCAAAACCGGTAGAGGCGTGGCCTGCTGGAAAGCAATGACCGCCACCGCCATCGCGAACCCATAGGTTCCAATGAGACACGTAGGGCGCAACACCGCCAAACGCCTGAAGGTCCCATGGACAGCTGGTTTGACTCAAGCCTTTGATCACAGTCACAGACAGCAACGCGCTTAGCACGCATAAAAACACACTGACTCGATCGGCTGTGGCCAAGGCTCTTAGCGCCCCCCAGGGTCGCCAGATGCCAATCAGCACGGCTAAGAAAACCCCCCAGCCCACACTGCGGGCGCCGGCGTGCATGATTTGAGCCATCCACCAGTTGTCTCGCAGGACAAAGCCGCTAAGCTCACCCCAATTGCTTGCAAGGGACATGTCCCAAGCTGTGCTGTCCCAAGCCAAGAAAGCGATCAACAAGACCAGACTGACGATGGCGTAGGGCCGCCAAATACAGGGGCGCTGTTTGGCAGAAAATGAACTAAGTTGACTCAACATGGCTTAAATCATAGTCGGACTGGGACAAAGCTGACCAAAACCAAACGGCGCTTGTTAAAATCAGGCTCAGTTACAAGCCGGTTACATGCCCTATCTTCAGCAAACATTGATTTGCAGGATTGCTTTAGCGGCTTCGCAAAGAATTTTTAACTTACAGGGATTTTTTACCATGGCACTCGTTTCTATGCGCGAGCTCTTGGACCATGCCGCAGCCAATGGCTACGGCATTCCAGCTTTCAACGTCAACAACTTGGAACAAGTCCAGGCCATCATGGAGGCTGCCAAAGAAACTGGTGCGCCGGTGATCATGCAAGCCTCGGCTGGCGCTCGCAAATATGCCGGCGAAGGCTTTTTGAAGTTGCTCATTCAAGCTGCGGTCGAGTCCTATCCCGAGATTCCCGTGGTGATGCACCAAGATCACGGCCAGAGCCCCGACGTCTGCCAAGGCGCCATCAATTTGGGTTTCAGCTCAGTCATGATGGATGGCAGCTTGGAAGCCGACGGCAAAACCATTGCCAGCTACGACTACAACGTTGAAGTGACTCAAAAGGTGGTCAGCATGGCCCACAAATTGGGCATCACCGTCGAAGGCGAATTGGGTTGCTTGGGTTCTTTGGAAACCATGCAAGGCGACAAAGAAGATGGTCACGGCACGGACGCCGTCATGACCCGCGAACAGCTCCTAACCGACCCCGAACAAGCGGCCGATTTTGTCAAACGCACTCAGCTCGACGCTTTGGCCATTGCCATCGGTACCAGCCACGGCGCCTACAAATTCACGCGCAAGCCTACGGGCGACATTTTGGCCATTGACCGCATTCAAGCCATTCACAAGCGCATTCCCAACACGCACCTGGTGATGCACGGCTCTTCCAGCGTGCCACAAGACTTGTTGGCCATCATTCGCGAATATGGCGGAAACATGAAAGAGACTTACGGCGTGCCTGTGGAAGAAATTCAAAAGGCCATCCAATTTGGCGTGCGCAAGATCAACATCGACACCGACATCCGTTTGGCCATGACCGCTGCCGTGCGCAAATTCATGGCGCAAAACCCTGACAAGTTTGACCCTCGTGAATGGCTCAAACCTGCGCGTGAAGCGGCCAAACAAATTTGCAAGCAACGCTACATAGAATTTGGTTGTGAAGGTCAAGCGCCCAAGATCAAGGGGCACAGTTTGCAAGTGGTGGCAGCGCAATACGCAAAAGGTGAGTTGGCGCAAGTCGTTCACTGAAATTGGCTCGATAATGCAGACACCATGACGACAGTTTCTGCATTGCACACATCCGCTTTAAGCTCGCTCACCTTGCTCGCACGCGGCAAGGTGCGTGACAACTACGCAGTGGGCACTGATCGCATTTTGATGGTGGCCTCCGACCGCATCAGCGCGTTTGACGTCATTATGGGCGAGCCCATTCCTGGCAAAGGTGTGTTGCTCACCCAAATGGCTTTGTACTGGTTCGACAAGCTGGGGCCCAAGGGTTTGAACTTGTGCCCCACTCACCTCACCGGCGATGCCCCCGAGAGTGTGGTCAGTGCAGATGAAGTGTCGCAAGTCAAGGGCCGCTCCATGTTAGTCAAGCGCCTCAAGCCCATTCCCGTTGAGGCGGTGGTGCGTGGCTACTTGGCTGGCAGTGGTTGGAAAGAATACCAAAAAGGCCAACAGGTGTGTGGCGTCAAATTGCCTGCTGGTTTGAAGAACGCCAGCAAACTGCCTGAGCCCATTTACACACCCGCAGCCAAAGCCGCCGTGGGCGAGCAC
>CANNNB010000124.1 GCA_947505995.1 Comamonadaceae bacterium | reverse complement strand
GTGTTTTTGCACACCAGTGCATCGGTTCAGCACATCAGCAGCACCTTGGTGCGTGAAATTTCTACCTTGGGTGGCAAGGTAGAGGGGCTTGTGTCTCCGGCTGTTTTGAAGGCCTTGCAAGCCAAGCGTTAAAGATCGGCCGCTTCCACCATGAAGCGAACGCGTTTTTGGCCTTGCCATTCGTCTACATCCAATCGGAATGCCAGTTTCACGCGGGCTGGCAAAGGCTCTATTCGGCCAAACCAAATGCCATCCACCGGTTGACCTTGGTGCTTGAGTTTCAAGGCCAAGTGTTTTTCTCCCACCAGTCTTTGAGAGACGACTTCCACTTCTTCGCTGAACACAGGCGGCGCAAAACCCTGACCCCAAACTTCTTTGTGCATCACGTCAATGAACTCTACTCGGCGGTATTGCGCTTCTAAAGGCCCGTCGGTTTCGAGCTTGCGTTGAAGTGTGGCAGGTGACATGAGCGTTGCAGCCACCTCCATGAAACAAGATTCAAACAGTGCTAAATGTTCTTCCTCAATGGTGCAGCCCGCGGCCATGGCATGTCCGCCAAAGCGCAGCAAAATGTGCGGGTGCTTTTTGGCCATGAGGTCAAGTGCATCGCGTAAATGAAAACCTGGAATAGATCGGCCTGAGCCTTTTAACTCATGCTCTTTGCCAGGCGCATTGCTGGCTGCAAAGACAAAGCAGGGCCGGTGAAATTTGTCCTTGATGCGCGAAGCCACAATGCCCACCACCCCTTCGTGAAAATCGGGGTCAAAAACGCAAATGGCCGGCGGTGGTTCATCGCTTTCATCAAACAAGGATTCGGCAATTTCCATGGCTTGCTCTCGCATATCGCCCTCAATGTCGCGTCGTTCGCGGTTGATGGCATCAAGTTGCCTGGCCAACTCATCGGCTCTGGCCGCATCGTCAGTGATCAGGCATTCAATGCCAAGCGTCATGTCTGACAAGCGACCAGCGGCGTTGATGCGAGGGCCCAATGCAAATCCAAAATCAAAGGTGGTGGCCACTTTGGCTTCGCGGCCAGCGGCTTTGAACAAAGCCAGCATGCCGAAAGGCATCGAGCCTGCTCGAATGCGTTTCAAACCTTGTGCTACCAAGCGGCGGTTGTTGTTGTCAAGTTTCACCACATCAGCCACTGTTCCCAGTGCTACCAAAGGCAGCAGTGCATCCAGTTTGGGTTGTGATTCAGCCGAGAAAATGCCGCGCTGTCGCAACTCGGCACGCAGCGCCAACAGCACATAGAACATGACGCCTACACCCGCTAAAGACTTGCTTTCAAATTCGCAACCCGGTTGATTTGGGTTGACAATCACTTCTGCAGTGGGCAGGGTGGCCGCAGGCAAGTGATGGTCGGTGACTAAGACCTGCAAGCCCAGAGCCTGTGCTTGCGCAACACCTTCCATGCTGGCGATGCCGTTGTCGACAGTGATCAAAACATCGGCACCCGATTGCTTCACGCGATCGGCAATGGGGGCTGTCAGGCCATAGCCATCGACCACGCGGTCGGGCACGATGTAGCTGACATTGTTTGCGCCCAACATGCGAAGACCTCGCACGCCCACTGCACATGCCGTGGCGCCGTCACAATCGTAATCTGCCACGATGCAAAGGCGCTTGTTGGTGGCAATGGCATCTGCTAACAAGCTTGCAGCTTCTTGTGATCCCTTGAGCGTGGCGGGCGTCAACAACTTAGCCAAACCATCGTCCAATTCTTCAGGACTCACAATGCCGCGTGCAGCGAACAAGCGCGAAAGCAAAGGATGAATCCCAGCTTGTTCTAGGGTCCATGCGCTTCGGGGCGGCACATCTCGCGTCAATATTTTCAAACTCATGGGGCAGAAACTCCAGAAGACAGGGCGCGCAATTCTTTGCTGACTGAAATGGGTTGGAACAGTCGGTGCAGCTTGTTGAACCAAGAGGCTTGCAGAGGTCGATAGTGCCGCCAAGCTGTTTCACTGCAGAGCGTGAGGGAAATTTCGTGATTTTGATCCATGGCTTGGATCAAAGATGGACACAGCGTGGCGTCAATGCGTTGCCATGCTTGTTGCCACAGCGTGGCGTTGAAGGGCTGTGCGGTTTCACGCAAATCAAGCGCAATATCAAAGTTTGCTGTACCAGGATAGAGCTGTTCTAGACTGCGATGTAACCAAAAGGAATTGACTGTCCAACGGCCCTTCAAACTGCGCTCGTCGTTCACGGGGTGTTGGTACAGCAGCATTTGCATTTCACTTTGCAAGCGTTGCAATGTTTTGGCGCGCTGATGTTCTGGCATCCAAGCTTTGATGCTTTGACCCACCACACGTTCGATGTTGGCCAATGGCAAACCTTCCAGCAGATCACCCGAGACACGCCAAACCAGGGGGCTTTCATAAACCACTTGAAGCCCGTCTTCTTCCAAGTAGGGCTTTATGGCAGATAACAGTTGTTTTGATTCAATCTCGTTCAAGGCCAATTCTTGGGGGCTAAGCAAAATGACGTCGTTCATGCCGACTTGCCAGTGGCAAGGGGTCATGATGGCTTCTTTTCCCAATAATGGCTTGGCACCCGTTAGCTCAGGGGCTGATTCATGTGGCATGAAAAACGCACTGACGCCTTCCGGTGGGGTGCTTAATTTTGAGACGCAGTCCATTCGACTGAGTACTTTTTGCAAATTGGGCAAATACAATGTGGCCAGTGCATTGTTCATTGCCTCTCGCAGGGCTTCAGATCCAGGGGCTGCGTAGGCAATCACCCAATGTCGGGTGGGTGCTCGGCCCTCATTGACCTGCGGTGTTTCGGTGCTTGGTAAAGCTGCGTTCATGGCAGTATTGTCAGGGATGACACAATGTCCCTTTTTGACAGTCGGCTTGCGGCGCCATCAGTGCTTTTGAAAGTGGCCTTGAATGAGTTTTGAATTTGCTTACGAGTGGGTGTTGGGTTGGCGCTATACCCGCGCAGGCCGGGCCACGCGTCGCAACGGCTTCATCTCTTTTATTTCCGGTGTTTCGATGCTTGGCATCGGCCTTGGCGTGGCCGCACTGGTCATCGTCTTGTCGGTGATGAATGGCTTTCAAAAAGAAGTGCGCGACCGGATGCTCAGCGTGGTGTCGCACATTGAAGTCATTTCTGCCGATGGTGGCGCCTTGGACGATGTCGCCGGAACACTTCAACAAATACGTGCCAACCCCAACGTGCTGGGGGCCGCGCCCTTCATTTCGGCGCAGGCCCTGTTAGCCAGGGGCGAGGACATGAAGGGTGTTTTGGTGCGGGGCATTGACCCTGTGCTGGAACCCAGCGTGGTTGATTTGTCTGTGGACACACAGCTCAAAAAATCGGGCGTACCTGGCATCAGCGCATTGGTTCCTGGTGAGTTTGGGGTGGTACTGGGCATCGATTTGGCCAGGCAGTTGGGTCTTCGAATAGGTGACCCCGTGACGCTCATCGCACCCAACGGCCAAGTCACACCAGCGGGTGTTTTGCCTCGGCTCAAACAAATGCAGGTGGTGGGCGTTTTCAATTCTGGCCACTACGAATATGACGCTGCCTTGGTCATGATGCATGTGGCTGATGCAGGCAAAATTTTTCGCATCGAGGGGCCCACCGGCATTCGTTTGAAAATCAAAAATTTGCATGAAGCTCGTGCTGTCGCGCGAGAGCTTGCACCTGTGTTGCCCATGGGCATGGCTTTGCGCGATTGGACGCAGCAAAACAGAACCTGGTATGCGGCCGTGCAAGTTGAAAAACGCATGATGTTTATCATCCTCACACTCATTGTGGCTGTGGCTGCTTTCAATTTGGTGTCGACCCTTGTCATGACCGTCACCGACAAACGCGCCGACATCGCCATCTTGCGAACACTGGGGGCTAGCCCTCAAAGCATCATGGGCATTTTCATGGTGCAGGGCGCCATGGTGGGCATCATTGGCACTTTGGGTGGCATGCTTTTGGGTTTGTTGATTGCCTTCAACATCGATGTCATCGTGCCGGCTTTGGAAGCTATCTTTCAAGCCAGTTTCTTGCCCAAAGACATCTACATCATTAGCCGGATGCCCAGCGATCCACAAATGTCAGACATCTTGCCCGTGGTGCTCATTTCTTTGGTTTTGTCTTTTGTGGCAACGCTCTACCCCAGTTGGCGTGCCAGTCAAGTGAACCCAGCCGAGGCTTTGCGTTATGAGTAATGTGGCCCAACAACCAGTACTTGAAGTTCGCGGCTTAAGCAAGCGCTTTAACGAGGGCGGCTTAAGCGTCTCTGTCTTGCAAGGGGTTGACCTTTGCGTTCAAGCGGGCGAGACAGTGGCCATTGTGGGCGCATCGGGCTCAGGCAAAAGCACACTCATGCATTTGATGGGCGGCCTTGACACACCCACCCAAGGTCAGGTGCTGTTGCAGAGTCAAGATTGGTCTGGTCTCAATGCCGCAGAGCAAGGTTCAAGGCGCAATAGATTGCTGGGCTTTGTGTATCAATTTCACCATTTGCTGCCTGAATTTACAGCTCAAGAAAATGTGGCCATGCCGCTTTGGATTCGCCGCGATTTGAAGCAAGCCGCCAACGCCATGGCTTTAGAGAGATTGGCGCAAGTGGGTCTTGAAAATCGTGCTTTGCACCGACCAGCCGAACTTTCGGGAGGTGAACGCCAACGTGTGGCCATTGCGCGCGCCATGGTCACGCAACCCGCTTGCGTTTTGGCCGACGAACCTACTGGCAACCTAGACCGCGCCACCGCAGAAAGTGTGTTTGATCTGATGTTAAGCACCGCAGAAAAACAAGGCACAGCCTTTGTGGTGGTCACGCATGACCCGCAACTTGCAGCACGCTGCAGTCGCGTTCTTCGATTAGACAAAGGCGTGCTGCAACCATGAGCATGCGCTGGATTGACAGCCATTGCCATCTAGATGCTCCTGAGTTTGATTTAGACCGCAGTGCGGTTTTGCAAAACGCACAAGCAAAGGGCGTGGCTTGGTGTGTCATGCCAGCGGTTCAAGCCAAAGATTTTTTACCGCTGCAAAGTTTGGCCCAAGAATTTCATCAACCTTATGCTCTGGGCATTCACCCTCTGTATGTGCCGCAGGCTCAAGATCAAGACCTGGCATTTTTGGCGCAATGCATCGAGCGTGCGCTAGCGCTGGATGTCAATAGCCAAAGGGTAGATTCACGTTTGGTGGCCTTGGGGGAAATTGGTTTGGATTTTTTTGTACCTGCTTTGTGTGAGCCCGCCATGCGTGAAAAGCAAGAATTTTTCTACCATGCCCAATTGAAAATGGCTCAGAAATTCAAGTTGCCTGTGATTTTGCATGTGCGCAAATCGGCAGATGAGTTGTTAAAGGGGCTTAGACGTTTTGCTGTGCAAGGCGGAATTGCGCATGCCTTCAATGGCAGTTTTCAGCAAGCCCACACATTCATTGAGATGGGATTTGCTTTGGGCTTTGGGGGCGCCCTGACCTTTGAGCGTGCCTTGCAATTAAGGCGCTTGGCTACTGAGTTGCCACTCTCTGCTTTGGTGTTAGAAACAGATGCCCCCGATATACCGCCACATTGGATTTACAAAACACAATCTGAACGACAATCAAGCCAGGCAATCACAAGCCAAGCTCGCAATGAGCCCGCTCAGTTGCCTCGTATGGGTGCTGTGCTGGCCACATTGCGAGATGTTTCTGCTTCAGACATTGCCAAAGCAACACTTGTGAATGCGCAGCGTGTTTTGCCCCAGCTTCAATTTTTCGAAACCTCATGAGCAAAACACCATCAAAAGCCTTTGAGCTCCCCGAAGTCAACTTCTCCGAAGATGGGGAGTCACGCTATTTGCATTTGGGGACGCCTTGGATTCAGGGTTCGATGAAGATCAAAGAGCCATTTGATTTGGACCTTGAATACATACAACGAATGATGGTTGGTTTGCTGTTTTTAAAGAGCGCCTCGGTGGCCGGCCGGCACGCCATGCAATTGGGTTTGGGAGCTGCCAGCCTAACCAAGTTTTGCTACAAGAAGCTTCGCTGGACGTGCACGGCCATTGAACTCAACCCCGGTGTCTTGCATGCATGCAGGGGCTGGTTCAAGTTGCCAGAAGATGGCCCTCGCATGCGGGTCATCATTGCCGATGCGGCTGAAGAAATTCAAAGTGAAGAGTGGCTAGGAACCGTCGATATATTGCACGTCGATTTGTATGACCATGAAGCTGCTGCGCCAGTACTAGACGATGTTGCGTTTTACAAAAACTGCCGAGCGCTTCTCACCGATGAAGGCACCATGACAGTCAATTTATTTGGCCGCACTTCAAGCTACGAAAAGAGCTTGGCCAAAATGGCCGAAGCATTTGGTGAAGATGCTTTGTGGGCTTTTAAGCCTACCCGAGAGGGCAACACAGTGGTATTGGCCCAACGCATTGCAAGCCGTCCCCAAAGAGATGCATGGCTTGCCCAAGCCGAAACCATTGAGAACAGATTTGGGCTGCCAGCGACCAAGTGGTTAAGGGTCTTCAAACCTTTGGTGAAGTAATTTTTGGTCAAAATCACTGTAAACCTAGGGTTAACCCATGTAATTGCATGGTTTATTTGGCTTATTTGCTATGTGTAGGTGAAACCCACATTCAGATCTGGTTTGTTTAGGCACAAAATCCGCCATCCCAAACTTTTTGGAGGAGCGTTCCTGTGAAAATCAAAAGTCAAAAAGACTTTTACTCCGGACTTGTGTACACCATCGTTGGTGCGGCATTTGCATACGGAGCTACAAGCTACACCATTGGTACCGGTGCCCGCATGGGCCCTGGTTATTTCCCACTTTTGTTGGGCGCCATTTTGGCCGTCATTGGCGCCATCATCTTGTTCAAATCCTTGGTTGTTGAAACACCCACTGGCGATGAAGTTGGCTCATGGGCTTGGAAGCCGTTGATTTTCATCATTGCAGGTAACTTGCTGTTTGGTGTCTTGTTGGGCGGATTGCCCAGTATCAAATTGCCAGCCATGGGTCTGATCGTTGCAATTTATGGCACCACCCTGGTTGTCAGCATGGCGGGTGACAAATTCAAGC
>CANNNB010000123.1 GCA_947505995.1 Comamonadaceae bacterium | reverse complement strand
GCGCTGGTAATTTTAGATTTCTTGGGAACCATGAAGCCTTGGCCGTCATAGTAAGTGACGCCTGTGAAATGCAAGCCCAAAGAGGCATCGCGGTTCAAAGTCCAAGTGGTGTTGCGTGACAACATGTCAATTTCACCAGCTTGCAAAACAGCAAAACGCTGAGCTGCGTTCAGGGGTGTGTATTTCACTTTAAGGGGGTCATTTAGCAAGGTTGCAGCAACGGCGCGGCAAACATCCACATCGAGACCAGCCCAAACGCCTTGGCTGTCTGCAGCTGAGAAGCCAGGCAAGCTGGGGTTGACACCGCAGTTCAAAGTACCACGTGCTTTGATGGCGTCAATTGTTTTGCCAGCAAATGCGGGTGTGGCCAATGAGCCGAGCAATGCCAAAGCAGCAGTTGCCAGCAAAGGGCGCTGGATCAATTTTCGAATGGATTTCATGAATTAGCTCCGAAATTAAGAAAAGCATATTTTGCATTAAAAATAGCGCTAAAAACCGCGGGTAATTGCTGACTTGTGAGTGTCATATTCCTCTCTTACCCCAAGAATGAGTTGCAATACGAATTACGCCCCAAATAAGTGCTGTTCATTTTGAATGAAAGCCCTTATTTCACCAAAAAGTAACAATTTTGGAAATTACAGGTCTTTCAAAGCCAACGCAATCCGGTTTCTGTGATGCGATAGGCAACGCCATAACGCGCCAACAATAAATTGAGGGGCGCGGGATTGCGCTGGGCAGATGCATTGAAGGTGTTAGTTGGCTTTAATGCCAGCCGTTTGCACCAGTTTGGCAATGGTGTCTGTTTCAGATTTAATGAAAGAGTTGAATGCAGTGCTGCTCATTGGCATTGCAGCGGCACCAATGCTGTCTAAACGTGTTTTGAATTCAGGAGAATTCAAAATCTTCACGACCTCTGCATTGAGCTTGTCTAGAACAGGCTTGGGTGTTTTGCTTGGAGCCAGCATGCCCACCCAGAATGTGTATTCAGAACCTGCTACGCCGGCTTCAGCGGTGGTGGGCGTGTTGGGTAAATCGTCAGAGCGCTTGGGTGTACCAACGGCCAATACCTGTAACCTGCCATCTTTGATAAGAGGCAGGGCAGACACAATGGGTGCAAAGAACCAGTCAATACGGCCGCTGATGGTTTCGGTAAGCGCCTCAGGGGTGCCTTTGAAGGGAATGTGAGTGGCTGTGATGCCAGCGGCAACTCTGAACTTTTCAGCATTGATGTGTGTGGCAGAACCGGTGCCGGCAGAAGCATAGTTAAAGCCATCGGGTTTGGCCTTGACCTTGGCAATCAAGTCTTTCACATCCTTGTAGCCCTTGCTGGGCGATACAACCATGACGTTGGGCAAGCTGGCCAGTGAAGTAATGCCCACCAAATCATTCAGTGTGTCGTAAGGCAAATTGGGATAGATGGCGGGGTTGACCACATGGCCTGATGAATGAACCAACAGTGTGTAGCCGTCAGGGTTGGCTTTTGCCACTTGATTGGCCGCAATGGTGCCGCCAGCGCCAGGTTTGTTTTCGATCACAACGGGTTGGCCTAGTGCTGTGGTCAATTTTTCTGCAACTGCGCGGGCCACAATGTCTGTGCCGCTACCTGCTGTAAATGGCACCACAAATTTAATGCTTTGTTTGGGCCAGTCTTGCGCTTGCGCAGCCATGCTGACAGCGCTTAGCGCAATGCTGGCTAAAGCAATTTTCAAAAAGCTTGTTCTCAAGCCCTGGGCTTTTATTTCGGATTGCGTTTTAAATTTCATGATGTCTCCTGAATTGTTATGTGCTTGCGGGTGGATAGGGCATGGCCAGCAAAATACTGGCCACTTGATTTGATCTGTTGACCACTTGTCGCTTCTCACCAGGTGCGAAACAAGCCGAGTCGTGAACTTTTAAAACGGATTCCGTGATAACGCCATTGAGCTCTGACACCAAGGTCACTTCACCCTCTAGCACCACATAGTGTTTTTCGACAGGCGAGCCATCAAGGCCTGTATGGCCACCCGGTTGAATTTGTGAAACACCCATCCAAAGTGTTTGTGATGGGCTAGCCTCATGGCCCTGAAGCCGCAAGCACTTCATGTCGTTGTGATTGGCTGCCTTGTATTCAGGCGCTTGATTGAAACGGGTGATGTGCATGGCGGCTTTAAGGTTTGAGAACGATTCTGTTTTTAGCCCCAGATAAAACTTCTTTGTAGGCTTGCATGGCATGTGGCAAATTAATCATGTCTGCTGATGCTACTGGAAAAGGCTTCAAAGTGCCATCTTCAAAGCCAGGGCGAAGTTCATCCAATAATTCACAAGAACGCACGCAGTCGAGTGCCAGAGTGTCAATGCCCACAAAGTTGTGCATGCCTCGGTAGAACTTGAACAAATCAAACGCAACTGTTTGTCCTTTGGTGGCAATGATGAAAATTTGTGTAGCGCCTTTTGCCATAACAGCATGGCCTACTTCCCAATAAACTTTGTCAACCGTGTTGAACACCAAGTTGGCACCTTTGCCACCCGTTAAATCCATGATGCGTGTGGCAGGCTCCTTGCGACTGCTGTTGATGACTTCAACATCTGAACACGCAAAACCCTCTAAGTGATCTTGGCGTTGCACCGCAATAACCTTGGCTCCCGCACGCGCCGCAATTTGTACTGCTGCCTGTCCTACTTTGCCGTTTGCGCCCAACACCACTACAGTTTGTCCAGCTTTAATACCACCTGCACGGCTAAAGCCCTCACAGGCTGTGACGAAAGGCACGCCCACTGCGCCTGCTTCTTCCATGCTGATGCCATGTGGAACTTCTTTCACAGCAGCAACAGGCAACACCAAATAGCGGGCATGACTGCCGTTGCGAGTAATACCAATGTCACCGCCAGAGCCCCATACTTTTAAGCCCATTAATGTACCTGGGCCCTCAACCACAATACCCGCAAAGTCGCGCCCCGGTGTTCTGGGAAAAACGGCGTGCGGCATGATACCTAAGGTGGCTTTGACATCACTTGGGTTCACTGCGGCCGCCATCACTTGCACCACTACTTCACCTTCTGAAAGCTTGGGCTTAATTTGGTTTTGGCAATCAAGTTGTAGCGTGTCGATGCCGCTGGCTTTGGCCGCGACATGCAGCGCGTATGAAGAAGACTCAGAACTCATGGAATTGGAACTTGGTGAGTGCTCAAATTAAATTAAGCATGATTTAAATGGAGCATGTCACGAGCTTGGGTGGTGTTGGCCACTTGTCCGCCCAGCTGCTTGATGATGTCGGCCGCTTTGGCAACCAATTGCGCATTGCTTTGGGCCAACACACCTTTTTCGAGGTAGATGTTGTCTTCCATACCAACGCGCACATGGCCCCCATACAACCAGCTTTGGGCCACGATGGGAAATTCTGTGCGCCCTAAGCCAAAAGCCGACCAAATTGCGCCGGTGGGCAACAAATTGCGCGCATATAAAAGTGTTTCAGGCGTGGCAGCAAAACCATATTTCACGCCCAGCACAAACGTCCACATGCCAGGGCCATCTAGGGTGCCGTCATTCATCAAGTCTCGTGCCAAATGCAAATCGCCTGAGTCAAAAATTTCCAATTCAGGCTTGACGCCTGCGTCTCGAATGACCTTGGCCATGATGCGCACATTGCGCGGCGTATTGATGACCACATCTGCACCACTGTTCATGGTGTTTAAGTCCAAAGAACAAATATCGGGCTTGATGATGGCAATGTGCGCCACCCGTTTTTCTGGCGAGACCAAAGTGGTGCCAGGCGCATAAATTTTAGGATCATGGGCGTCTGGCACAAACCGGCCACCAGGCCCTGTGGTGAGGTTGATGATCAGAGATTTGTTTTGTTTGCGAATGCGGTCTACTACATCGCGGTAGTGCTCAAGCTCCATGGAGGGCCTGCCTGTGGCGGGATCGCGCACATGGATGTGGACTGCGGCAGCGCCAGCCTCAGCCGATGCCAAACACTCGTTAGCAATTTGTTCTGGCGTGACCGGCAAATAAGGCGTTTGCTCGGGCTTGGTAATGTTGCCCGTGATGGCGCACGTAATAAGGGTAGGGTGGTCTAGCATTTACAAACTCCTTCCACCATCAACCACAAAGCGTGAGCCAGTGGCAAAGCGCATGGTGGTGGCGCAGGCCTCAATGGCAGAGGCTGTGTCATCGACATGGCCAATTCGTTTGAGAGGAATGGTGGCGGCAGCTTTGTCGTTAAAGTCTGCGCCTCGCCCAGGTACGAAAGATGAGTCGACCACGCCTGGTGAAACTGCAATGACGCGAATTTGGGGTGCCAATGCTTTGGCCAAGGCCTTGGTTAAAACATCGACACCGGCTTTGGCTGCAGCATAGGCCAAATTGCTACCAGCACCCGTGAAACCAGCAATTGAAGACACATTGACAATAAGGCCGTCGCCGTTGGCCTTGAGCAAGGGGGTGAAAGCCCGGATGGTGGCAAATACACCTCGCAAATTGGTTTGCACTACTGAGTCAAACAAGTCGTCGGTTAGACCCTCTAAATCGTTGGCCGCCACAGGCTTCGTAAAACCCGCGCTGTTGACCAAGATGTCGCAGCGTCCTGCGCGTTGCTTGACAGCTTCAGCTGCAGCGTTCAAGGCGGACGTGTCGGTGATAGATGCTGTGAGTGCAAAGTGCGCGCCCGATGCCACTTTGGGCAAAGTATCTAAAAGAGCCTGTACTTTTTCTGGTTCTGAGCGGTCAATGGAAACAATGCGCGCGCCCAATGCTGCCAGCCGCTTGGCTGTGGCCCATCCAATGGCACCTTTGCCACCTGTGATGACAGCGACATGTCCGTCTAATTTGGAAACTGGTTCAAAACTCATGGTGTGCTTTCATTGTTGATTTGCAAGGATACAGGTTGCTTGGTCAAGGGATGGGCGGCATTGGGAAATGCATTTCACCTGCCTGCAACACAAAGTCGTAATCGAGGGAGTAGCCAACTTCTCCTGCGCCCGTTCGTTTTTTAAATTGCCCCACCAAGCTTTCCACCACAGAGAAAGTGACATCGGTGTGCAAGCGATGATCGTCATCGGCAAACACCTGTGTGATGAGTACCTGGTAACCAGGCTTGGAAATCATGTAGTGCACATGGGCAGGACGATAAGGGTCGCGCAGTTGCGCGCGCAGTAAATCGCCGCAGGGGCCGTCTACAGGAACAGGGTAGCCAGAGGGCCGCACCGATTTGAAATTAAACTTGCCATTGGCATCGGTTTTAAAGCGGCCGCGCAAATTCATGTCGGGTTGCTCTTCGTCTTGGTTTTCATAGAAGCCCATGGGCGAAGCTTGCCACACATCGACTTCTGCGCCCTCAATGGGTTGGCCATGCGCATCGCGCACGTGGCCTGTGACTTCGAACAACTGATCTAGGGCGCTGGATTCAGGCCCATGAGAGATGTGACTGCCAGGTTCATAAACCGGTGCATTTTTGCGCCAGAAGGGCCCAAGCAAAGCCGATTCAGTTTGGTATTTGCCTGCACGCTCTGCGCGCTTCACATTGTTAATGAGGGTGATTAAAGTGGAGGCACCCAAAATATCCGAAGCCAAAATGGCCTCGTTCTTTTTTTCGCTGGTGTTTTTTCCTAGGCCCACCACAAACTCGCAGCCCTTTTCAAACTCTTCATCTGAAGGTTCAACTTCCCGAATAAAGGCGTGCAGGTGCTTAACAAGAGATTGCATGACCTCTTTGAGGCGAGGGTCTGGGGTTCTCTCAAAAACTTCCAAAACTTGCTCGGTAATATTCTCTCGCGTTACATAGGTCATCAAAAACTCCAGACTTGCTTTGGCAAAATGTTGCGTTGACAATTATTATGAATTATGAGCTTGCAAAATCGTGCAAAAACTCACAGACCCTTCAAAGTATGTCGACGAGCGATATTGGAAAAAGGCCATGAAACCTAAAAGTGAAAATTATTTGTATTTGGGCCTCTCTGATTGAAGAATCAGAAGACCTGAAATAACCAAAAGCAAAATCCCACCCCATGCCAGATGGTTGGGCACTTCATCCCACACCACATAGCCAATGAGCAGTGCAAACAGCAAACCGCTGTAACGAAACGGTGCCACCAAACTCATTTCACCTGAACGCATGGCCACAATGAGCAAGTAATAAGCCATAGACAGAAACAAGGAAGCTCCGAAAAGTAAAGCCATTGAAGTACTGTCTACTGGTGTCCATGATTGAGTGAGCGTAATACCGCCAGCCGCCAAGGCTACAGAAACAGCAGTTGACAAAGTAATTAACAGTGCAGGCACGTGAAGGCCTATTCCCCGAGTGAGTGTGTCGCGCGTGGCATGTAACAAAGTGGCCAGTACGGCTATCCAAGCGTATACATTGAAGCCCTGCGAACTGGGCTGAACCACCAACAGCACCCCACTGAAACCCAACAAGATGAGTGTGCCTCGCTGCCACGAGACTTGTTCCTTAAAGAAAATGATGGCGAAAACTGTAATGAACAAAGGTGAGGCTAAGTTTATGGCGGTTGCATTCCCCAAAGGTAAATGAAAAACTGCAGTTAAGTAAGTGAGTGAGGCGGCTGCATCCACAGCCCCACGCAGCCACAATTTACTGTTCAACATTAGACGCCAATTCTTCAGATGGCCCATGGCTTGCGCCATGATGAGCACCAAAGTGGTGGCCATGAGGCCGCGAATGAAAATAAGTTGAGGGCCAGGTAGCGTGGCACTGACTTGCTTGACCAGGGCGTCATTGGCGATGAAAAGCGCCATGGCCAGACTCATGGCCAAAATACCGCGGCGATTGTCAGCGTGCATGCAGACCTTACCTTCCTGCTGTTCACGACAAAGTCATGAAAAAAGCCCCCTGTGCGAACACTGGGGGCTCTGAGTTTGGTGGCTCTTCACGGATTCGAACCGCGGACCTGTGGATTATGATTCCATCGCTCTAACCGACTGAGCTAAAGAGCCTGAGCCAAAAATTATAGCAAACGATTGGGTTCAAATGTTAGGACTTTTGAATACAGTTTGGGACCTTGGTTTGGTTTTGCTTCTCGGGTGTTCGGGTGGTGCG
>CANNNB010000122.1 GCA_947505995.1 Comamonadaceae bacterium | reverse complement strand
TGGCACAAATATGTCTACGCCGTGTTCGTGATTGACTTTTTGATCTTGGGCTACTTGGGCGTGCTACCTCCTTCACCGATTGGTGAGCGTGTTTCTCAAGTGGGCACCTTGTTCTACTTTGGCTTCTTCTTGCTCATGCCTTGGTGGAGCAAGTTGGGTACACCCAAGCCTGTGCCTGACCGCGTAGTTTTTGTTGCGCACTAAGCCCAGGAGTACTTGAAAATGAAATCGATTCAAAAATTTGTGCTTGGTTTGTGCGTTGCGTTCGCAGCTATTTCGGGTGCTCAAGCGGCGGGTGCAAATGCCATCGCTTGGGACAAGGCGCCCGTTCAAACCAATGACTTGGGTTCTTTGCAAAACGGTGCCAAACTGTTCGTGAATTACTGCCTCAACTGCCACTCTGCAGCCTTCATGCGTTACAACCGCCTGCAAGACATTGGTTTAACCAACCAGCAAATCAAAGACAACCTCTTGTTCGCCACCGACAAAGTGGGCGATACCATGAAGTCCAACATTGATCCCAAGCAAGCCAAAGACTGGTTTGGCGCTGTACCGCCCGACCTTACTTTGGTGGCCCGCTCACGCTCTGGACATGGCGGCACAGGTGCTGACTACCTTTACACATACCTGCGCACTTACTACCGCGATGAAGCCAAGCCCACGGGATGGAACAATTTGGCTTTTCCCAATGTGGGTATGCCCAACCCCTTTTGGGAATTGCAAGGCGAACGCTCGCCAGTGTATGAAGAGCGTCAAGAGCACGGTCACACCACGCAAATCTTCACAGGTTGGAAAACCGTTAAGCCAGGTACTTTGACGCCTTTGCAGTACGACCAAGCCGTGGGTGACTTGGTGAACTACTTGCAATGGATGTCCGAGCCTGTGCAAAATACCCGTGTTCGGATTGGCGTGTGGGTTTTGATCTTCTTGTCCATCTTTACATTCATTGCCTGGCGCTTGAACGCCGCTTATTGGAAAGACATCAAGTAATAACTCGTGATTCGGGCTAGCGCCCGAATTGATGGAGTGGGCCAGCCAGCCATCCCGGTGGCTTCCCACTCTTTTTGATTTTTAGAGGAGCCTTCACCATGATGGTGCTTTACTCAGGAACTACCTGCCCTTTTTCTCACCGTTGCCGCTTTGTGCTGTTTGAGAAAGGCATGGATTTTGAAATTCGCGATGTCGATCTGTACAACAAGCCAGAAGACATCAACGTCATGAACCCCTATGGCCAAGTGCCAATTTTGGTCGAACGTGATTTGATTTTGTACGAATCCAACATCATCAACGAATACATTGATGAGCGTTTTCCGCACCCCCAACTCATGCCCGGCGATCCTGTCGATCGTGCACGTGTTCGCTTGTTCTTGCTCAACTTTGAAAAAGAGTTGTTCGTCCATGTCGCCACTTTGGAAAACCGCACACTCAAGGGCAACGACAAGGCTTTGGAAAAAGCGCGCTCGCACATCCGCGATCGTTTGACCCAATTGGCACCTGTGTTTTTGAAGAACAAGTTCATGTTGGGTGACAATTTCTCCATGCTCGATGTGGCCATTGCACCTTTGCTGTGGCGCCTCGACTTCTATGGCATTGACTTAAGCAAAAACGCTGCGCCTTTGCTGAAATATGCGGAGCGTATTTTCTCTCGCCCTGCCTACATTGAGGCGCTTACGCCTTCAGAAAAGGTCATGCGCAAGTAATTGCGTCAGCAAATCAAACGCCTTCAAAAATCATGGTGATGAACGCACTGGAATCTCCCTCAACTCGCCCGTATCTCATTCGGGCGATGTACGAGTGGTGTACCGATCATTCGTTCACGCCCTACGTGGCAGTGAAGGTTGATGGCTCGGTGCAAGTGCCCCGTGATTTTGTGCAGGGTGGTGAAATTGTGTTGAACATCAGTTTCGATGCCACCAGTTCGCTCCAGTTGGGCAATGAATTCATCGAATTCAAAGCCCGCTTTGGCGGTAAACCGTGTGACATCATGGTGCCCATTCATCGCGTAATGGCCATCTATGCACGCGAGAATGGACAGGGCATGTCTTTTCCAGTCACCGACTCGCCCTTGGGCACCACAGTCGTTGGCATGGACAAGTTGCACAAGGTACCCGACGCACCTAATTCTTCAGACAACCCTGACAAGCCGAGCGTGCCAAGCCCCACCCGCCCCACTCTCACGCGAATTAAGTAGGCGCTATCAAAAACTGAGTGCCTCTCTCAAAACAGATGCTTATTGATTTACAATTCAGCCCGTGCCGCTTTAGCTCAGTTGGTAGAGCAACCGCCTTGTAAGCGGTAGGTCGTCAGTTCGAATCCGACAAGCGGCACCATTTAGAAAAACCAGCTTTGGAGTTGGTTTTTTTTCGTCCTGCACATCTTCAGCGCGAATTTTGCAGAATTTTGAGTCGAATTTTCTCAACGTTGTGGCCATGGCTCTTCAGATGTGCTTGAAGTGCGGGCAGCATTTGACGCAGTTTGGCCGCCACCGCATTGGAATTCACCAAAAGGCACCATTCTGAGCCATCAATGGGCCCCGCTTGAATGGCATTTCTCATGGGGCCAGGAATGAGGCTTTGCAGGGATTTAAGTCGAAGACTGGATTCTCGGGTTAGCTCAGTCAAGCGCGCCAAACTGGGCGATTCTTGAGCCGCTTCCATGAGGGTGACTGCCTGGTTGATTTTTGCCATCCCTGCATTATGCGAGAGCCCTGATCATCTGCGGGAAAATTTGGCCAACTGGCTGCGCTCAGCAGTTAAAATGTCGCGTTCACTTGCGCCTTTGGCGCATGTACTTTTGAATCCACTTTAAGACAGGATTTGCGGGCTGGTCTTTGCGACTTTGGCAAAGGCAGACTCGTGTCAACATGGCGATCAATTTTCTGACCAAAATTTTCGGCAGTCGCAACGACCGCACGATAAAACAGTACCGTAAAACTGTGGCCCTCATCAACGCTTTAGAAGCTGAATACGAAGCATTAAGCGATGAACAACTTTGTTCCAAAACTGACGAGTTTCGAACGCGTGTGGCGCAAGGTGAATCTTTAGACAAAATTTTGCCTGAAGCATTTGCGGTGGTTCGCGAGGGGTCCAAACGCGTCATGAAGATGCGTCACTTCGACGTGCAAATGTTGGGAGGTCTTTCTCTTCACAAAGGCAAAATTTCTGAAATGGGCACCGGTGAAGGTAAAACTTTGACGGCCACACTGGCGGTGTATTTGAATGCATTGGCCAACAAAGGCGTGCACGTGGTGACGGTCAACGATTACCTCGCCAGTCGCGATGCACAGTGGATGGGCAAGCTCTATAACTTCCTTGGTATGAGTGTGGGCGTTAATTTGTCGCAACTCTCGCGCGAAGAAAAGCAAGCCGCCTACAACTCAGACATCACTTACGGTACCAACAACGAATTTGGTTTTGACTATCTGCGCGACAACATGGTCTATGAAGCCAAAGACCGTGTGCAACGCAGCCTCAACTACGCCATCGTCGATGAGGTCGACTCTATTTTGATTGATGAGGCGCGCACACCACTCATCATCAGTGGCCAAGCCGATGACCACACTGCCCAATACCAAGCTATGAATCAAGTGGTGCCTATGCTTTCGCGTCAAGAAGGCGAAGCAGATCCACGCACTGGTGAGGGCATCACCAAACCTGGCGATTTCACAGTCGATGAAAAATCACACCAGGTTTTCTTAACCGAACAGGGTCACGAAAAAGCTGAAAGCATTTTGGCCAGCGCAGGTCTCATTCCTGAAGGCGCAAGCCTTTACGATCCCGCCAACATTGCGCTCATGCACCACCTCACTGCGGCCTTGCGCGCCAACCACATCTATCACCGAGATCAGCACTATGTGGTGCAAGAAGGCGAGATTGTCATCGTCGACGAATTCACTGGCCGACTCATGACGGGTCGACGCTGGAGCGATGGCTTGCACCAAGCGGTCGAAGCCAAAGAGGGCGTAGCCATTCAGGCTGAAAACCAAACCATGGCCTCCATCACCTTTCAAAACTATTTCCGGTTGTACGGAAAGTTGGGAGGCATGACCGGAACAGCCGATACCGAAGCCTACGAGTTCCAAGAAATTTATGGTTTGGAAACGGTGGTCATTCCACCCAATCGCATCAGCCGCCGCGAAGACCAACTCGATCGGGTCTACAAATCTGCCAAAGAAAAATACGACGCGGCCATTGGCGATATTCGAGAATGTTTCGAGCGGGGTCAACCCGTATTGGTGGGCACCACTTCCATTGAGAACTCAGAGCTCATTTCTGAAATGCTCACCAAAGTGAAGTTGCCGCATCAAGTGCTGAATGCCAAGCAACATGCACGAGAAGCTGACATCATTGCGCAAGCGGGCCGTCCTGGCATGATTACCATTGCCACCAACATGGCGGGCCGCGGCACTGACATTGTGCTTGGCGGTAACATTGAAAAAGACATTCAGGCCGTTGAGTTCGATGAAGCTTTAAGCCCAGAACAGCGTCAATCTCAAGTTGCTGCTATGCGCACCGATTGGCTCGCTGTGCATGAGCAAGTCAAGTCCTTGGGCGGACTCCGCATCATTGCGACTGAGCGCCACGAGTCACGCCGAATTGACAACCAATTGCGCGGCCGTTCTGGCCGTCAAGGTGACCCTGGCTCTTCACGTTTTTACTTGAGCTTAGACGATCCGCTCATGCGCATTTTTGCGGGTGACCGCGTGCGGGCCATTATGGACCGCCTCAAAATGCCGGAAGGCGAAGCCATTGAAGCCGGCATGGTGACACGCAGCATTGAGAGTGCGCAACGCAAAGTAGAAGCGCGCAACTTTGACACGCGCAAACAACTGCTTGAATACGATGACGTGTCCAACGACCAACGCAAAGTCATTTACCAACAGCGCAACGACATCCTAGATGCCACCGAAATGGATGGCCAAATTGCAGCCTTGCGCGAAGGCAGTTTCACAGACATGGTGCGCCAGTATGTGCCCGAAGAAACTGTGGAAGAGCAGTGGGACCTGGTGGGCTTGGAGCGTGTGCTAAACGACGAATGGCAAATCCAATTGCCGATTCGTGAAAATGTATCGGCCGCCACGGCCATCACAGACGAAGAAATTCTGCAAATGGTTTTGGTTGCTGCCAACAATGCATTCAAAGTCAAGCTAGAGGCTCTGGGTGCTGAAAACTTTGTGCCTTTTGAGCGCGTCGTTTTGTTGCAAAGTATCGATACCCACTGGCGTGAACACCTCAGCTCTTTGGATTATTTACGCCAAGGTATTCATTTGCGTGGTTATGCACAAAAGCAACCTAAACAAGAATACAAGCGAGAAGCGTTTGAGCTTTTTGGTCAATTGCTCGACTCTGTTAAAAACGAAGTCACTCGCGTTTTGATGAACGTGAAAATTGAATCAAGTGAACAAATTAGCGAAGCGGCACAAGTGTTGGAAGAGCGTGCAGAAAATATCAGCAACGTGACCTACACAGCGCCAGACGAACAAGGTCAGCAACAAACACAAGCTGAATTTCAAAGCACACTGCTATCCCCTGTGGGGCGCAATGAACCTTGCCCTTGCGGCAGCGGTAAGAAATACAAGTTCTGCCACGGCAAATTGGCATAAGAGGTTTTCATGACAGTGAATCTTCAAGCACCCAACCCCGACCATGTCTTGGCCGTTCCGGGTGTCCGCTTAGGCATTGCACAGGCGGGCGTTCGCAAAGTGGGGCGCAAAGACCTCACTGTCATCTTGCTAGATGAGGGCAGTGCTGTATCGGGTGTCTTTACGCAAAACCGTTATTGTGCTGCGCCAGTTCAAGTTTGCCGCGATCACTTGAAGCATGTGAACGCTTCCCAAGCCGACACACAGATTCGTGCTCTGGTCATTAACACGGGCAATGCCAATGCGGGCACCGGTGCCAAAGGTCTGGCCGATGCGCGTGCCACTGCACAAGCGCTGGCACTTTTGCTCAAGCTTAAACCGCAGCAAGTGTTGCCGTTCTCGACGGGCGTGATCATGGAAAACTTGCCTGTCGATCGCATCGTGGCAGGCATGCCTACTGCCATCGCCGATGCGCAAGCTCAGCATTGGGCCAAGGCGGCTGAAGGCATTATGACCACCGACACTGTGCCCAAGGCTTTCAGCGCACAAGTGGTGCTGTCAGGTCAGCCCGTCACCATCACCGGCATAAGCAAAGGCGCTGGCATGATTCGCCCCAACATGGCCACCATGCTGGGTTTTTTGGCCACCGATGCCAATATCGATCCTGCGTTGTTGCCAGCCTTGGCAACTGACATGGCCAATGCTTCTTTCAATCGCATCACCATTGATGGCGACACATCTACCAACGATTCCTTCATGGTCATGGCCACGCGCAAAGCGGCGCACCCCGTCATTTCATCTTGGGACTCTGCAGACGGCAAGGTACTTCGTGCTGCACTCATGTCTGTGGCGCAAAAGTTGGCACACGCCATTGTGCGTGACGGCGAAGGTGCCACCAAGTTCATCACCATTCGTGTGGAAGGTGGTAAAACTGTTGACGAATGTCTGTTGGCCGCTTATGCCATTGCACATTCGCCTTTGGTTAAAACAGCCTTCTTTGCCAGCGACCCTAACTTAGGTCGCATTTTGGCCGCGGTAGGTTACGCTGGTATTCACGATCTCGATCAGGACTTGATTGGTCTTTACCTCGACGATGTTTGCGTGGTGCAAAACGGGGGGCGCAATCCAGCCTACCAAGAAGCCGATGGACAACGTGTCATGAAGCAAAGTGAAATCACCATCAAAGTGCTACTCGGACGAGGCCAAGCCGTTGATACCGTATGGACCTGTGATTTGAGCCATGACTATGTCTCCATCAATGCAGACTATCGATCATGAGCGCCGCCATTGAAAAACTGTTAGAACGCGCGGTCCTCATGATGGAGCGCATTGAACGCGTATTGCCTCAGCCATTAAGTGAGCCCGATTGGTCTGTAGCCATTGCTTGGCGGTATCGCAAGCGCGCGTCAGGCCACGGTGTCTTAGAAGCTGTGCGCCATGTGTCAGACATGAACCTGGC
>CANNNB010000121.1 GCA_947505995.1 Comamonadaceae bacterium | reverse complement strand
TGTCAGTACTTTGCTGACGCGCTTTCAAGACGATAGATTGGCTGGGAATACCGCCCATGTCGAAAATTTGGGTCCAGCGATAACTGAACCAACCATTGCGAATGACCATGACTTTTTGGCCTTGTGCAAATTGCCTAGCTACCGCTTCCATGCCAAAGGTGCCGCTGCCAGGCACCAAGGCCACTGAGTGGGCCGCATAGACGTCTTTCAAGATGGCGGAGATGTCTTTCATCACACCCTGAAAGCGCTTGGACATGTGGTTGAGCGCTCGGTCTGTGTAAACCACAGAAAACTCAAGCAAGCCATCGGGATCAATGTTGGGCAATAAAGCGGGCATGGTCATTCTCCTAGGAATGAAAGTGGAACCTTTGATTTTAGCCAATGGGCTTGTAAATGTCTTCATCCCCTTCGGACTTAGCATTGAAATGAGCGTAAATACTAGGGTTAATACTTATCTGAGGGTTCTTTTGAAGCACTAGGATCGCACCAAAGGAAATTTACGCATGGCAAACCGTCTCTCTAATCCAAACTCTTTAAGCCAAAATTTGAAGTCAATTTTGCTGCTCTGTTGCTTCATACCCACTCTGGTATTGGCGCAAGCTTGGCCCACCAAACAACCCATCAAACTTGTCGCCGTTTTCCCACCTGGCGGCTCTGTTGACCAAGTGGCTAGGATCATTGCGCCCGTTTTGTCACAGCAATTGGGACAAAGCGTGATTGTTGAAAACAAAGGCGGCGCATCGGGTGTCATTGGCACTTCTGCGGTGCTGGCAACACCAGCAGATGGCTATACCTTTGCCGTGGTATTTGACACACATGGCGTGAATCAAAGCTTGATGCCCAATATGCCCTACGACAGCAAAAAAGACTTGGTTCCCCTGATCTTGGTGGGTACTTCGGCCATGGTTCTCACCTCCAATGTCGGAAACGAATACAAAACATTTGCCGACGTGGTGGCTGCGGCCAAGGCCAAAAAGAATGTGTCATTTGGCACCATTGGCAATGGCAGCTTAGGCCACTTGGCCATGGCTTTGTTAGGAAAAAATGCCAACCTAGAGTTCAACCACATTCCTTACAAAGGTGGTGGCCCCCTCATGACAGACGCCGTTGCAGGGCATGTGCCATTGGCCATGGGCACCGTATTTTTAAGCAAGCCTCACGTTGACAACAAGCGCATTCGTCCCTTGGCAGTGACGTCACTGAAACGGGTGCCAGAGTTTCCAGAAATCCCAACCATTGCCGAAGCAGGCTTTCCAGGATTTGAGGCCCCCGCATGGTGGGCGCTTTTGGCTTCTGCCAAAACACCACCCGAGATTGTGAAGCGAATGAATGAAGAGTTGAACAAGGTTTTACAAACCCCAGAAATATCTCAAAGGTTGACTGCACAGGGTATAGAAATATCAGGTGGCAGTGTCGACAAAGCCAAAACCTTCATTGACAAGCAAATAGACACATGGGCCAAAGTGGTTCGTGAGAACAACATCAAGCCAGATTGATCAACCAGCCCGCTTTTGAAATAGGGCCTTGCGCCCTATTTTTTTAATTTTCTTCGGGTGTAATTTCCAAAGCAACCAGCAACCTGGCGACCATGTTGTAAGCCGCAATGGCGGTTGTGAGTTCAACAATTTCAGTGGTATTCAGACGCGATTGAAGATGTCTGAAGAGTGCCTCCTCCACCTTGACACGAAGTGTCATCTGCGCTGCATATTGCACCACCCACTGCGACATTTCATCCAATGCGGCGTCAGTGACACCATCGGCTGGACTGGCATCAAGCGCTCGTTTTAAACCGTCTAGTTCTGCTTGCGTGCCGCCTGCTTTTAAATAGTCAGGGGCATGGTGGTGGTATTCGTAGTGCGCCCCTGTAAGTAAGGCCACAGCGCAAATGCCAAGCTCACACAATTTGCGCGGGGCAGACAAACCCGTTCGGACATTGCGCATGTAGACGTTCCATCCGGCCGCAACCGGCTCACTCCACAACAGCGCTTTATCAAGATTAAGCAGTGCGCCGCCCCTGCGGGCCAAAATGGTGTCTACCAATTCTTGGGGTTGAGCGTGTTGCTCTGGCGTCCAATCAGGAATGCGCATGCTGTGTCCTTCCGTGTTTAGCGGTAATAAGCCTCTACCGTACCCTTGAGTTTCATGAGCAAGGGATTGCCTTTGCGGTCAAGCGCTTTGCCAGCAGGCACTTTGACCCACCCTTCGCTGATGCAATATTCCTCTACATCTTTTCGATCTTTGCCATTGAACCGAATGCCAATATCGTGCTCAAAAACAGCGGCTACGTGAAAAGAACTGCGGGGGTCGATAGAGAGGTGGTCTGGTAAATCGGGTCGTGAGTTGGTGTCGCTCATTTTTTTGTAATTTCATCCATTCAGAATAGATTTGTATTTTCCAACATTTAGGTTCAATTTGCATGACCGCCGCAACGATTCATGAACTTAAGAATGAACACACGGCAACCAAAGCATCTCGAATTAACGCTATTCAAGCTCTAAATAACAGCCATCATGGATCAGGCGTTGCTGCAAGATTGGTATGTCCTGATTTTGAAACATCGATGAATCGCTTGCGTAAGCCGCCGCAGTGCCAGCTGCTTGACCCATGACAAAACAGCCACCACTCACTCGCGCAGCAGACTGGCCTTCATGCGTCATGGAGGCGCATCTGCCTGCCACCAACAAATTCATAACCGATTGAGGAACCAACATCCGCCAAGGCAAATCGTTGTAAAGCCTTTGATGAGCGCCTTGAGCTTGCAGCGGAAATTGCCATTCAATCTTTCCTTGCGCATGCATTTCCATAGGCCATGCACTGCAGCCGATGCTGTCTTTGAATGAAGCGCAATGGAGAATGTCATGGCCAGTTAAAGCATAGATGCCTTGAATTCTGCGGCTTTCACGAATACCAATTTGTGGCGCTATTTCTGTAATGCTCGCTTGCCCAAAGCCTGGTACTTCGTTTTTCAAAAAACGGAAAAATTCACCAATTTGTTGACGCCCTTCTAATTCACCCTGACTTAACTGGCGTGCATCTGTGGCGTCCATGGCGCATCCATTGGACTGCGCAATCTGGGTGACGTTGGCACGCCACTCGGATGGATTTTTTTGAGGTCGCAAGATGGCGCCTTCGCGAGGAAATTGATAGGCCCCGGGTTTTTCTGTCTGCACTTTTTTCATCAACTGATTGATGGCTTGAAATTCACCCACAGCAGCCATAGCAGCTTCGGGGTTGACATGCGCCAATCGAAACATGGTCGTAGGATAAAGACCACTGCCCTGACCATCGCCTGTTTCATAGGGCACACCGGCAAATGCCGCTACATCTGCATCGCCCGAACAATCAATGAAGCTTTTTGCCAACACGGCTTGGCGACCTGATTTGGTTTCTACAAAGAGCGCCTTGATTCGGCTGTCTTCCATGCTGACATTGGCAGCCCAAGCATGAAATAAAACCTCAACACCCGCATCCACCATCATCTGATCGGCCACGCATTTGTAGGCCGACATGTCGTAGGAGCGAACGCGAATGCGGCCTTGCATGCCGTCTTGAGGCTCGTTCAAGCCTTCCATGGCCAGCAAGCGGTCAAAAATTTCGTCGACCACACCGTGAACGACTTGCTGCATGTCGCCTTGGCGAACACCATACAGACCTGCAAAGTTGGTCACGCCACCTGCCGTGCCCATACCGCCTAGAAAGCCGTAGCGTTCGACCAATAAAACCTTGGCGCCATGCTTGGCCGCGCTCCAACTGGCCGCTATGCCTGCGGGGCCACCTCCTACCACCACCACATCAAATTCACCGTAAACTGGCAGTTGACGTGCTGGCTCTGACCAATGCTTAATCAATCGAGATACCGGTGCGTTTGATGACGGGTGTCATGACACGCAGTTCTTGAAGCATGAAACTTTTCAATTCAGAATCTGTGCCACCGATGGGCTCCATGTATTGGCCAAAGAGTTTTTCTTTGACATCTGGCATGGCCAAAACAGCATTGATTTCTTGATTCATGCGCTGAACAATATCAGAGGACGTCGTAGCGGGTGCCATGATGGCCATCCAAGCTATGTTTTCAATGCCTGTAAAGCCCGCTTCTTTCATGGTGGGCACATCGGGTAAGAACTGGCTGCGCTTGGCGGTAGACACAGCCAAAGCGCGCATCTTGCCGGCCTTGACTTGCGGCAATACGGCCACTGCTGGCACACAGGCAAACTGCACATCACCTTGCAAAATAGCCATGATGGCAAGCGGTGAGGATACATAGGGAATGTGAACAGCAAAGGTGTCTGTTTTCACTTTGAGAAGTTCTACGCCCAACTGCGACAAACTGCCAATGCCGGTTGAAGAGAAATTGAATTGCCCCGGTTTCTTGCGCATGGCCTCAATCAAATCAGACAAAGAATTGATGCCTGAGTCAGTGCGAACGGCGCACACATTGGACTGTCCCCCTGCCAAAACAACAGGCCTTAATTCTGTGAAGGGGTCATAGCTTAACTTTTTATAAAGGACTGTGTTGTAAACCAAAGGACCATTGGTACTGATCAAAAACGTGTAGCCATCGCCCGCAGATTTAGCCACAAAGCCTGAGCCCGTATTGCCGCCTGCACCCACGCGGTTTTCAATGACCACGGGTTGTCCCAGTCGAGTCGATAGCTTTTCCGAAACAATTCTGGCAATCACATCAGGCGATGAGCCTGGGCCATAGGGCACTACCAACTTAATGGGTCGATTGGGCCAAGCAGTTTGTGCAAAGGAGGAAACGGATGTCGTTAAAAAAGTAAGCGCCGTTGCACCCAACAACAAAACAAGCAGGGCTCGGCGATGCCATGAACTGGCTTTTGATCGAGCTTGTGCAACAGTATTGGAACGGGTTGTAAATATTGACTTCATGATTTCACTTCTTCAGTTTGAGCAAACAATTCTTGTTCAGCGGCTATAAAACCTGCCACCATACTCCTATAAGCTGACGCCACAATATTTTCAAATCCAGGAAAATTTGCAGCATGTTCATAAGCCAAGTTTCGCACTTTTTGAAAGACTTGCGCTTGCCTGGCCGGCGCAGCCACTTGAAATGCGTCTTTTTTAAAGCGCGTGGCATCCCGAACGCAAAGCGCCCTCTCAGCCATCAAGGCCACAATTTGGCTGTCTAAAGCGTCAATTTGATCCCGTAATACCTGTAAGTTAGGCGCCCTGTTTTGGTAATGGGGGTCTTTAAAACGGCGAACTGCAGGCGTGAGCGGTGTCGGTTCTTGCGATGTTGTCACGTTCAATCTTTCTTGGATCATTCGATCGGGTGTCTTTTATTTTAGGCCAACAGGCAACAGCCTGAAAAGGCTTAATCAGGCCCTAATTTGGTCTGACCAATTAGGGTAATCTTGGATAAGAAATACGTCTCAAGAGTGTGATACTGCACCTTAGTTTGAGCAGTCTGCCCGTGGTCATTTGAACCACTGAGGCGTTTTTCTAGGAATTTGCCAATGGCCAGTGTATCGATTCGTACCGTCAAAAAGAACTTTGGCGAGGTCCCCATCCTCCACGGGGTCGATATTGAAATTAAAGACGGCTCGTTCACCGTTTTAGTGGGCCCCTCTGGTTGCGGCAAGTCCACATTGCTTCGCATGATTGCTGGCTTAGAAGAGATCAGTCGCGGCGAAATTCACATTGGCAATCGCCAAGTCAACGACCTGCCCCCTAAAGAACGTGACATTGCCATGGTTTTCCAAAACTATGCGCTTTACCCCCACATGACCGTGGGCGAAAACATGGCCTTTTCGCTCACCCTTGCAAAACGACCGCAAGAAGAAATTGACAAAAAAGTAGCCCGTGCCGCCGATATTTTGGCCCTAGGCTCATTGCTTGAGCGTTACCCTCGCCAACTCTCTGGCGGTCAACGCCAACGGGTGGCAATGGGCCGTGCCATTGTGCGCGACCCCCAAGTGTTTTTGTTTGACGAGCCCTTGTCCAATCTCGATGCCAAACTTCGAGTGGCCATGCGCAGTGAAATTAAAGAATTGCACCAGCGCTTACAAACCACCTCTATTTATGTTACGCACGATCAAATTGAAGCCATGACCATGGGCGATCAAATTGTGGTCATGCGCGATGGCCGCATCGAGCAAACCGGATCGCCTCTTGAGCTTTATGACTTCCCGTCCAATCAGTTTGTGGCTGGCTTCATTGGGTCTCCTGCTATGAACTTCTTGCCAGGCAAGTTGCTGGTCAACGCAGGTCAATTCCAAGTTGAATTGAACGATGGCTTGAAACTCGATCTGCCTCACCCCGTTCAAGGTCAAAACGGACAGCCTGTGGTTTTTGGTACCCGCCCTGAACATCTTAGCTTGGTCAATGGTGCTGGCATTTCTGCCCATGTGGCCGTCATGGAACCCACTGGCATGGACACCTTTGTCGCCTGCCGACACGAAGGGGTTGAGTTTTCAGCCGTCTTCCGTGAGCGCCATGAGTTTCAGTTAGGTAGCACCATTCATTTGCAACCCGATATGACTCGTTCACACGTATTTGATGCTGGCACTGGCATGCGCTTGCTTGCTTAATTTCTGAATCAATTTAATTTTTGTTTTTCTCTCGTCGCTTAACCACTCAAAAGGAGACATTTCATGGCAAAACTCAATCGACGGAATTTTCTGGAAAGCTCAGCCGGCGTCGCGGCAGCTTCCACCTCACTGGGCATGGGCGCTTTGGCTGTAAGCCCTGCTGTACAAGCCCAAAATCTAAGCTTCAAACCTGAAAAAGGTGCCAAGCTGCGCGTCTTGCGCTGGAGCCGATTTGTGCAAGGCGACATTGACGCTTACATGGCCAATGTGAAGAAATTCACTGAAGCCACAGGTGTTGAGGTTCGTGTTGACAACGAAGGTTGGGAAGATGTTCGACCCAAAGCTGCTGTTGCAGCCAACACCGGCGCAGGTCCCGACATTATTTTGTCAACCAACGACGATGCCAATTTGTACCCAGAGAAATTACTGGACGTCACAGATCTGTGCGAGTACTTGGGTAAAAAATACGGTGGCTTCTTCCCTTCATGCAACGCTTACTTAAAGCCCGATGGCAAAAAATGGATTGGTGTTCCGCTCGGTGCCGCAGGTGCCATGATGGT
>CANNNB010000120.1 GCA_947505995.1 Comamonadaceae bacterium | reverse complement strand
CTTCTTCAACGACTTCTGTTGCTTCTGGGGCTGCTGTTGCCATAGGGCACCTCTATAAAAACAAATTGACACCGGATTAACCGGGCGTTGTAGTTAAATTTCAAGCCAGTGTGTCCCAAGCATCTGAAGATCTGAGTTCTTTGATGCGGGCTTCAGCGGCTTTGACATCCGACACAGGGGCATTGACTTGGTTGTCAGAGCCCGAGTTTTGACGAGGTGTCGAGTTTCCGCCAGAACCCTTCTGGTTTTCACTGTTCACCCAGACATTAGCAACTGTCATGCCCGATTGTGCCAAGCTATCCCTGAGTTTGGGCATGCCTTGCGCAATCAATTCACGCGTGAGCAAGTTGTCAGTTTTGAAAACTGCGTCCAAGCCTTTCGAATTCATGTCGAGTTCGACGTCAATTTTGCCTAAATGTGCGGGGTTGAGCTTCAATTGCAGCTTCCATTCCCCCTTCTCCAATTGGTCTTGTAGCCGCTCACCCATGGCTTTGCCCAGTTTGTCGGCCAAGTCTTGAATCTGGGCGGCGCGGTCGGTCATTCCAGGGTTGGCTAAAGCAGCACTGGTCGCCGCTGCTCCCAAACTACCTGTGCTGGCCGTGTTGCGTGCTGAATCAAGGTTCACAACGCCAAGATTGCTTTGTTCTTGAAGGGTGTCCAATGCCGTCAGGAGCGTGGGGTCGTTGACGCCTAAGTCCAAGAGGATCTCAGGTACTTCAGCGCCTTGCACTTTGCTATTGAGGATGTTGGAAGTCAGTTGCCCCCAAGCCGCAGCCTGTTCGGTACCGTTCAATTTGGCCAACTGGCGGGTCATGTTTTCCCATGCCGGCACCATGCGCATGCGCATAGCGTCTAAGGGCCCCATTTCAGGCGGAATTTCGGCCAAATTGTCTGCACTGCCAAGGGCCTGGGTGGGCGCTGTGCCCAGGCCGCCCAATGTTTGAAGCACGCCAGTGGCGCCCGCTGTTGCCAACAAGGCGGACACATCCGATGACTTGGGCGCGCCCATTGCGGCTAGCTGAGGCGCTTGCACCAACAAAGAATTGCCAACCTGATCTGACATGGTCAAATTGCTTGGTCGGGCTTGAATCCAGCCCAAAGGGGCTGCGCTAGGTAATAGGGTAAGTGTGCTGGCATGAGCCGGAACGCCCATCAGGCCAGCCAGTTGCGCCATTTCGGGTGCCATCGCTGTTGGGGTCGCTGTCGTTGGTGCTGTGGTCAGGTCTCCAAACAGCGCTTGGACCGCCGACTCGCTCAAACCTTGAGCTCGCGCAAATTCAGCCAAGCTGTTGGGGTCGGGCAGAGGGGAGGCCGCTGTAATAACAGAGAACTGGTTGCCTAAGCTCATGGTTTGAAGGGCTGCCGTTGAAGCGTCTGTGGCTTCATGAGACTCGGTTCCGGCAAGCTCTTGCCGCTCTCCCTTGGCCATCAAGTCCCGCATGACACCCGCAAATTCCTGCCCATTCATGGGCTTTGCAAGGCTCGGGTCTAAACCCTGAGGACTGCTGGAAGCCCCTACTGACGCGGGGTTGGCGGTTGGGGCGGTCGAAAAATTGAGATTGGTGTCCATATTATTTCCATCATCAGTTGGCTGTTTTCAACTCGGTTTTCAGGCCGGGTATGCCTTGTATTAGCAAAAACCGTGACAGGTTAGGGTTTGCCGCTTTGGCTGAATCCGTGAAATAGGGCCTGGTGTCGGGATTCCACATGGCATGGACTTTGCTCAACAAGCTGAACTATGGAAGAAAACCATGCAGTTTGATTGTTCTAACCCTCTCAACAGCCACTTAGGCCAACCATGAGCACCTTAACCCTGTCAGCGGTTCGACAGAACCTGTCCAAATTTGATTACGCCGGCCTGGGCTTGCCCGCCATGGTGTTGTTGATCATGGCCATGTTGGTGATACCGCTGCCACCATTGTTGTTGGACATTCTGTTTACCTTCAACATTGGCTGCAGCTTGTTGGTCATCATGATTGCCATTGGCACCCGCAAGCCACTAGAGTTTTCATCTTTCCCTTCTGTATTGTTGTTCGCCACCATGCTCCGTCTGGGCTTGAACGTGGCTTCTACCCGTGTTATTTTGGTCGATGGCCATAAAGGCCACGAGGCTGCTGGTAAAGTGGTAGCGGCTTTCGGTGAGTTTGTGATCGGTGGCAACTACGTGGTGGGTTTCATCATTTTCGCCATCTTGATGATCATTAACTTCATTGTGGTGACCAAAGGTGCAGGCCGTGTGTCTGAAGTGAATGCACGTTTTACTCTGGATGCCATGCCTGGTAAACAAATGTCGATTGACGCAGACTTGAACGCTGGCGTGATTGACCAAGAGACTGCCAAGAAGCGCCGCGAAGAACTCTCCCAAGAATCTGACTTTTTCGGCTCCATGGATGGTGCCTCTAAATTTGTGTCCGGCGACGCGGTGGCTGGCCTGCTTATTTTGGTGATTAACTTGATTGGTGGTCTCACCATTGGTGTGGCTCAACACGATTTGTCCTTGTCCGAAGCTGGCCGCATTTACACCTTGCTGACCATCGGTGATGGCTTGGTGGCACAGATTCCTTCATTGTTTTTGTCATTGGCTACAGCCATCATCGTGACCCGTGTGACCACTTCTGAGTCCATGACGGAACAAGCCACTTCTCAGCTGTCCAACCCCACGGCTTTGTACCTGTCGGCCGTCATCTTGGCCATCATGGGCTTGGTGCCCGGCATGCCTCATTTGGTTTTCATTACACTGGCTTTGGCCACCGCAGGCTTGGCTTATCGCATTACTCAGAAACAAGACAACCCCATCGCTACGCCAGCAGAGCAAGCGGCCCAAGCGGCTTTGGAAGAGCCTAAAGAGTTGGACTGGGACGATGTCGATCAAGTGGACTTGATTGGCCTTGAAATTGGCTACGGTTTGATCCCCCTGGTGAACCCTGAAACAGGCGGGCAGTTAATGAGCCGTGTGAAGGGTGTGCGCAAGAAATTGTCTGCCGAGCTGGGCTTTTTGGTCCAGCCAGTGCGCATCCGCGACGCTTTGACCATCGATCCCGATGCTTATCACATTGTGTTAAAGGGTGTGGTCCGCGGCAAGGGTCAAGTTAAAGTGGGCAAAGAATTGGCCATTAACCCTGGTCAAGTCTATGGTCCTCTGGAAGGTCAAGCCACGCAAGAGCCGGCCTTTGGTTTGGATGCAGTGTGGATTGATCCTTCGCAGCGCGACTTGGCCCGCACTTTGGGATACACCGTGGTGGATGCCAGCACTGCTGTAGCGACACACCTGAATAAAGTGTTGCGCGACAACGCCTCTGATTTGCTGAGCCACGACGAAGTACAGCAATTGCTAGACAAGTTGGCTGCCAAGTCACCTAAATTGGTGGAAGACTTGGTGCCTGGTAAGTTGTCTTTGGGTGTGATGACGCGCACCTTGCAAAACTTGTTGAACGAATCGGTGTCGATTCGTGACATGCGAACCATTGCCGAGACATTGTCTGAAGTGGCCAGCCGCACTCAAGAGCCTGAGCAACTGACTTCCCTTGTGCGTCCTAAGTTGGGCCGCATGATTGTGCAAAGCTTGGTGGATGACTCCAATGGCTTGTCGGTCATGACGCTGGACCCCAGCCTTGAGCAACTCATTCACAACATCTTGCAGCAAACCGCCCCTGGCCAAAGCATTGCCATGGAGCCTGGTTTGGCCGAGCGTTTGTTTGGTGCTTTGCGCGATGGCGCACGTGCCGTAGAAGAAATGGGACACCCCGCTGTGTTGGTGGTGTCCCCCGTGATTCGCCCCTGGTTATCCAAGGCAGTGCGGTATCGCGTGAACGATTTGACTTTGTTGTCTTACAGCGAAATTCCAGATGACCAGACCGTGAAAGTAGTTCACACCGTGCACGCTGAAACCCGCTGATGCACACGTGATACCCACACCAAAGAACCAAATTCAACCATTAGATTGACGAAGAGATAACACCATGGAACTCAAACGCATACTTGCCCGCGATACGCGCAGTGCCACTGAAAAGGCAATGGCTTTGTTCGGCCCCGATGTGTTGATCATCTCTAACCACCGTGTGGAAGGTCAAACAGAATTGATCGTGGCACTGGATGTGGCGGAAGCTGCGTCTGAAGACATGTTTGAAACTGAGTCAAAGACTCAGAGCCAAGCCTCAAGCGTTGCTGCCGCAGCAACTTCAAGCCTTCGCACCCGTATTTCCAGCACGCCGTCTTCTGTGAACAATCCCTTCAGTGATCATTTGCATCAGTTGTTGCAGGCGGGTTCAAAGATGGCGCAGTCAGCAGAAGCGGAGCCTACTTCCAACGCCAGCACAGAACATCTTTTGACGCAAGGACGCGAGCAAGTTAGAAGTCAAGAAATTGTGTCTTTGGTGCGTGAAGAACTGGCCGCTTTGCGCCAAGAGTTTCGTTTAAGCCAGCAAACTGCTAGCTGGCAAATGAACCAATATTGGCCAGCTCACATTCAGCCCTTGGTTGAGGCCATGACCGAAGCCGCTATTCCCACAGCCTTGCGTGCCTTGTTGCAAGAGGGTTTGCGCGAGCAGCCCACTTTAGACAATGCCCTGGAAAGCATTCGTACCCAACTGACGCACAATTTAGAGCGCCCTCAAGAAGGTTTTCCAAACAAGGGCGTTCATGTGATGGCCGGCTTGTCGGGTTCCGGCAAGACCTTGATGGTGGCCAAAGCTGCACAACAAGTGGCCATGCATTACGGCACTGAGTATGTGGCTGTGGTGAGTTATCACGACATGCGCGCCGGTGCTTGGAGCCAAACCCAAATGCTGTGCGCTCAATTAGGCGTAGATTGCTTCCGCGCTGGCAGCCCAGAAACTTTGAAATTGTTGCTGGATGAGTTGTCTCCAAGAAGAATGATTGTGATTGACACCCCAGGTGTTCAAATGAACGAGCGTTTGGCTGAAATTTTGCAAGTGTGCCCCGAAGCTGGTTTACATGCCGTGGTTCCAGCCGACTCTTCTGCTGTCACTTTGTCACGCATCATGTTGAAATCTCAATTGCCTTGGCAGTCACTCATGATTAGCAAATTGGACGAGGCCCACTCACCTTGGCCATTGATACAGTTCTTGATTGCAGAGGGCGCTCAGTGCGTGGTTTCTGCTGGTGGCAGTTCTGACAAGATGTCCGATGGCTTGAAGTCATCTGGCTTGCAAAAACTGATTAACATTGCCATGAACCAATTGGCCCCTTCTTCGAATGCTTTTGACGCTGAATTGATTCAAGCCGCCCTAAAACCTGCGACACTAGAGACCTCGGTGATAGAGGTAGACGCTGCCAATGAGGCGCTCACTCACACAGTGGGTCTGAGTCGCCCTAATTGGTCGCTTGAAATGCCTCAAAGTGAACTTCATGGATAAAGCAAAAACAACGCAAGTCATTGGCATTGCCAGTGGCAAGGGAGGGGTGGGTAAAACCACGGTCTCTGTGAACTTGGCTGTTGCGCTGCAAGCCATGGGTCACCGCGTCATGTTGTTTGATGCCGACATGAGTTTGGCCAATGCCCAAATTGCATTGGGTTGTCGTTGCCCCTTCAACCTGAGTCATTTTTTAAGCGGCGAAAAAACCCTGGCTGAAATCATAGTGACCACCCGCCAGGGCGTGAAATTGGTACCGGGTGCTTCTGGCATTCAAGAAATGGCAGCCCTCGGTGATATTCAGGCGTCCAACATCGTGCGCGCCTTTAGCGCCCTCGACGATGACATTGACTTTCTTATTGTTGACATGGCCGCAGGCATTTCACCTGAGGTTTTGGCTTTCATGGCTGCCTGTTCCAGGCGCTTTGTGGTGGTTCGCGACGACCCATCTTCCATTGCCGATGCCTATGCCACCATCAAGGTGCTCATTCAAGACCATGGCTTAGACGAAATTTACTTGGTTCCCAATGGCGTTGGCAGTGCCCAAGAGGGTTATCAACTGTTTGAGCGAATTAACCAAGTTTGCGCACGATTTTTGAATCGAACCGTTCGCTATTTGGGCTCGATTGAGAACGACGAACTGATATTGTCGGCGCTGAAAAAATACCAGCCCGTATCGGAATTTGCCCCCGGAAGTGCGGGCGCGCGCGATTTCAGGCGTTTGGCGGAAGCCGTTCGCCAACTGGAACCCATTGACGAGGCCTCGGGTGGCTTACAATTTTTTGTGGAGCGTTTGGTGAAAACCAGCGCATAAACAACATGGCAAACTCCACCCGACTTTACGAACAGGTTCAAAACAACAGCGAAGCGCTGGTCATGGCTCATTTGGGCATGGTCAAGCGTGTGGCTTTGCACCTGAAGGTCAGGTTACCGCCCTTTATGGAGTTGGATGAACTCATCCAAGTGGGCATGATTGGTCTTTTAGAAGCTGCGCGAGCTTACAACCCTGGCAAGGGCATTGAGTTTGAGAATTTTGCCCACAGCCGTGTGCGGGGTGCCATTCTGGACGAAGTTCGCCGCTTGTCATTTTTGCCACGCTCTGCTGTGGCCATCAACAAATCGCACAGTACTGCCACGCACGAGTTGGCAGCCGAGTTGGGGCGTACCCCCACTCAAGCTGAATTGGCCGATCACATGGGCAAGGACATTGAGTTGTTCCACAAGGAGCGCACGCAGGCTCGCCGCTTTGAGACCTATTCCATGGAAGTGGTGACAGAGGAGGTGATGAACATTGCCACCGACTCTTCGCAGCAACCCGAAGCCATTGTCGAGCATGAGCAGTTCATGGGCGCGCTCACTGACGCTATTGGCGATTTGGCAGAGCGCGATCAGTTATTAATGAATTTGTATTACGTTGAAGAGCTAAACCTCAAAGAAATTGGCGAAGTTCTGGGTGTGACCGAATCGCGCGTCAGTCAGTTGCTGACGGCTGTGGTCAAAAAATTGCGCGGAACTTTGAATGTTGAGCCCGTTCATGTGGCCAAGCCCAAGACCGGAAAGGGCGGATGATGCATTCAAACGCTGCTTTTTCGATGTTGAGTGCCCATCAACCATCATTTAGGCCGTCTTTTGTTGAAGAAGGCTCAAGTTTCCCGATGTCCCTCCGATTCCTGCTGTGTCAGGATCATAAGGAACAAGACATCATGCGAGTACATTTCAAAGCGATGGAGAGCTACGGCGAAGGCAACCACACCTCACAAGCCAT
>CANNNB010000119.1 GCA_947505995.1 Comamonadaceae bacterium | reverse complement strand
CATTTTCGACCCCACCTACAGCACCTACAGCATTCAATGAGTTTGCAGCTGCAGAAAGGGGCGCTTGGACTTCAACACCGGCCACTTGAGTTGCCATTTGTGCTGCCAACGCAGCAGCAGCCATCTCGGCGGCCTGAGTTGCATCCAAGCTTTCAAGCAAGGGTGTTTCCGTTACGCCCTCAATCAATATTTGTGAGGTAGCGGCATCTTGCAAAGCCTGGGCGCCTTGAGCCACAAAGGCAAAATTTGCTTCTCCAACGGCATTCAACAACACATCGGCCGGCAAAATTTGCAGGCCATTCAACTTTGTATCCACTAAGGGTGCAGCTGGTTTTTCTCCTGGAGCACCACCCTCATTTTTCTGATCAGAGGGCTGCATGGCATTGGCCAGCTCCTCTGTAAAGCCCGTATCTAGCGGGTTCGCAGCTGGGTCTTGGGGCTCAGAAGGTGCGCCCGTAAATTGAACAGTCGATGGGTTGCTAACAAGAATTGCCATGGTCTAATTTCCCAAAATATAACCATGTCATGCAAATTAGATGCCACCCTTCAAGAAGATCGATGTCTGGCCTGTAAAACGTCTTCTTGGGCCTGCTCATCTTGGTGGTCCAAGGCCTTTTGTTTCAGTAGCTGCCGATTGGCCATGAAGTTTTCTAAGGTTTTAAGGCGCTCGGCGTCTTGTTGGGCCTTTTCAAGCGCTTCTCTACTTTGCGTCTGAAGGCTCTCAATTTCAGGTTGCTGTGACGCGGCCGTTGCGCGAAGCTTTTGGCCAAAACTGGCTTGTGTTTGCAACTGCAAAACGGTATCGCCTTTCTGCGCCGCACTCATCCACTGCGATTCGTATTCAGTTGCATACGATTCAATTTGCTCATTGAAAGTGCGCACTCGATCAAATTCTGCCTTCACCATTTTGGATTTGGCCACCGACCTGTCTTTGCGCATTTTGAGCATTTGCTGCAAAACCTGAAACACGCGCCCACTCATAGCTGCGAAGCCCTCGCAATGGTAGACAGTGCTTCAATGCTGCCATCGATGTCGGCCACCATGTGAGAGTCTTGTTGCAAAAAGGTTTTGATGTGCGGCCAAAGCTTCAGCGCAGCATCAAGGTCTGGGTCAGAACCAGCCATATAAGCGCCCATGGCCACCATGTCTCGACTTTGAACATGCCGGCTAATAAGCTGCTTAATGCGACGAGCTGCCAGCACATGCTCTTTGGTGGCCACTTTGGGCATCACTCTAGAGATTGATTTCTCGATGTCAATGGCAGGGTAATGACCTGCATCTGCCAACTCTCGCGATAAAAAGATGTGGCCATCTAATACACCTCGAGCAGCATCTGCCACAGGGTCATGCACATCATCACCCTCCAGTAACACTGTGTAGAAAGCAGTTAAGGAGCCTTCAGCATTTTCTCCATTGCCCACACGTTCCACCAATGCAGGCAAGCGGCCAAAAACACTTGCAGGGTAGCCTCGAGCTACAGGGGCCTCACCCAAACTCAAACCAATTTCTCGCTGCGCCATGGCGTACCGGGTGAGTGAGTCCACAATCAAAACCACATGCTTGCCCTGGTCGCGAAACCAGGTGGCCACATCGGTTGCGTATTCGGCGCCCTTTGCACGCGCAAGCGGAGAGGTATCTGCGGGAGAGGCAACCACCACGGCGCGCGCACGCGAGGTCTCGTCTAGTTGATCGTCACAAAACTCGCGGACCTCTCGACTGCGTTCGCCCACCAGCGCAATCACAATGACATCAGCCACGCAATTGCGAGTCAGCATCGAAAGCAGCACGCTTTTGCCCACACCAGAGCCCGCAAACAAGCCTAAGCGCTGACCACGGCCTACTGTGAGCATCGAATTGATGGCTCTAACACCCGTATCTAATGGCTCATGGATGGGTGTTCGTTTTAAGGGGTTGGGCGACGCAGGTCGCATGATGGCATCCGACCAACTGGCCCCGCCCAAGCCGTCAAGGGGCCTGCCCAGGCCATCCACCACACGTCCCAACAACTGCGGCCCAATGGGCAAAGAAGCAATGCCCTGGCGCATTTGGTAGCCGTGCGGGCCTCTTTGCGGGGTGAGCAAGGGGTAAACCACCGCGCCGGGTGACAGGCCACTGACTTGGTCAAACGCCATGAGGTAGGTGGTGTCGCCTTCAAAGCCAATGCACTCAGCGTCAATCCAAATGTTTTGTCGGCTGTTTTCAACACAGGCATGCAATCCAATGGGCAGTGGCAAGCCTTCAACCTCAATGAGCAATCCTGAAACGCGTTTCACGCGACCTTCGCGAACAGACAAAGGCAACTGAGCCAGCTTGGCTCGATGCGCTTGTACAAAATCTTGTAAATCGGCGGTGCTCACTGGCGGCCCTGTAACATAAAACCCATTAAGCTTGACCCGGCGCAGGATGTGGCAACAAACCTAGCGCACTGCGAACCAAGGCCTCGCGCGCTTTAGTGCCCACATCAAGTCGAGTGCCCTCTACCTGAACATAGGCATAGCCAGCACTGAGCTCAGGATCAGCCCTGACCACGGCGGTAAAGGGCATGTCGGGGTCACGCAATAAGTTCTCCCAGGCTTCTAACTCCGCCTGAGGCACACCCACTGTTAGGCTTTGACCAGGTCTTGGCAAGCGTAGCAAAGCTTCTTGCACCGCCGCTACAAATACGGACCGGTCCATTTGCTCTTTGCCAGCCAAGCGCAAAGCCGTTTCATAAACCCACTCAGGCAACGCTGTTTGAAATGCGTCCGGCAAGCCGAAAAGCCTTTGAAGAACTTGCTTCAATGATTGACCTAATTGCTCAATGTCTTGAGCGCCACTTTGATAGCCCTGTTGATAGCCCGCTTGGAAGCCTTCTTGACGGCCTTTTTCCAATCCTTCTTCTCTGCCCAAAGATTCCGCTTGAAGGCGCCCTTCTACCAATCCTTCTTGCATACCCCGCGTAAAGGCTTCTTGGTAGGCCTTGGCGCGAATGGATTGAATTTCATCAACGGTGGGAAGGGTGAGGCCAGAAACTTTGACGCCGCTTGAAACATTGGTGTTAGCAGCGACAGGCGCTGGGTCTGCATCAAATGAGGGCGGAGTCCAACGGTCCATCACAGCCTAGGGTTAGACCGTGCCCGCAGAAGCACCGGCACCCACGCGGTCCAAATTAATGATGTTGCCATCTTGCAAGCGACGCGCCAATTGCACAACTTCGCGCTGTTTAGATTCCACTTCTTGAACCCTAACTGGCGGTAATCCATCGATCTCAAACCGCAAGCGATCTGCTCTGCTTTTGGTCACATTGGAAAGCAAGAAATCGCGTACAGCCGGACTAGCACCCTTCAGCGCAATGAGCAGCACGTCGTTGGCCACTTCAGACAAAACTCGTTGCACAGCCTGCGGCGCAATTTGAAGAAAGTCCTCAAATTTAAACATCTGGCCTGTAATTTGATCTGCCAATTTAGGTGAATGCGTCCGAATATTGGCCAGTGTCCTCTGCTCTACGCCACCCGTGAACAAACTCAAAATTTCGGCAGCAGGCAATGCACCACCCACACCGCTGATATGTGATGCAGAGTCTGCACCCAAAGTGCGCTCAAGCATGTCATTCAGTTCTACCAAGGCAGTAGGATTAATTTGATCTAGAAGTGCAACCCGAAGCACAAGCTCATCTCGCGTTTCATCATCAAATTGTTCCAATACAGAGGCTGACAACTCAGATGGAATCAATGCCAAAAGAGTAGCAACCACCTGAGGATGCTCCTCTTTCAAATGCAAATGCAATTGCTCAGGCGACATGCTAGTGAGCAAATCAAGAGCAGGGACACTTTGCGCCAATTGATTGGCTGGGGAGAGGCCCATGTCTGCTGCGTCACCAGAAAACTTTTCCACCAGTGCGGCTACAAATGCCTTGGGATCGAAAGCAACTTGTTTGCGATGTTCAGTGATATTTTTGAAATTTTCTAAAACATCAATCATCACTTCACGGTCCAAGCTTCTAACGGTCGCCAATAAAGACGAAACCTTTTGGGCCTCAGTGGGAGAAAACGATTTGATCAATTCACCAGCAACGTCAGGGCCCATGGCCATCAAAATAATCGCAGCTCGAGAGGGCCCATCTAGTGATTGAATGCCTTTTCCCACAGCTTCTGGCGATTGCAATCCTTTGCGCAGTGCACCACCTAAAACGCCTGGACTGAAAGTTGTTGCTAGATTACTCATACACGTTCCTCTTTGGCTGCAGAGGGATCAGACACCCAGGCTCTAAGTAACAAAGAAGCATCTTGCGGTTGGTCTTTTGCATACTTCATTGCATAAGCCACCAACTCATCAATCTTGGCCTTGCTCGCAATTTCTCTTTCTCGCATGCGTGCCATCTGCTCTTGAATTTCACGTTCGATGCGTTCTTCTCTGGCTTTTTGAGACTCTTGCTGCGCTGCCCAAGTCTCTTCTTGAACCAGCATCTCTTCTCGCAAGCGTTCTGCCTCGCTTATCTCCGGCAATGTAGGTTCGATGAATGTGGGCGCCTCGGGCGGTTTAGGTTCAGGCTTTGGCCAAAGCAGAGGGCGCAAAATTGCAAAGTAGGCAAACAACACAGCCAATGCAATGGCACCGTAGCGTACCAACTGAGAGACAAGATCGGGGTTCACAATGGCAGGCTGCACAACAGGCTCCTCTGAAAAAGGCAAGTTCATCACACTGACCGTATCGCCACGTGTTTGAACAAACCCAATGGCATCTTTCACTAGACTGTTGATCTTTTGAATTTCTTCTGGTGTGTAGGCCAATTTACGACCATCAGCAGGCTGCGCGCCTGTGTCGTATTTATTGTCCAACACCACAGCTGCAGAAACTCGCAACAACTTGCCCTTGCTTGACTTGAGTTTTTCTATGGCGCGGTCCACTTCGTAATTAACCGTTTGTTCTTTGCGATAGTTCGAATCGTCCGACACCGCCACACCTGTTTCTACACTGCCAGGGGCACGCAAGTTACGCGCTCTGCCATCCGCTTGGGTTTGCACCTGATTGACAATGGGCGCCTCGGGTGGCTGCGGTGGTTGGTTTGTAAGCGAGCCTGGAATACCGCCCGCACCCGTTTTATTACCACCTGCATCAATCGATTGTTGGCTGCGAATTGCTTGAGGATTGGGAGGGGAATTTTTACCGTAGGTTTCTGAAGTGCGTTCACGCTCATCAAAATCGACATTCACCGTGACTTGTGCACGAAAGCCGTCTTTACCAGCCAAGGGCTCCAAAATAGAAGACAAGCGGCTTGCCAAAGCACCTTCTATTTCTGCGGTGTATTTAAGTTGCGAGGCATCAAGTCCTGCCAAGCGGTTGGCGTTAGATCCGAGCACACCGCCTTCAGTGTCCATGATGGCCACGTCTTGGGCCTTCATGCCAGGCACGGCTGAACTCACCAATCTAGACACCGCCGCAATTTGTGAAGGGTCCAAAACTCGGCCGGGGTACAGCGTCAAAATAACAGAGGCTGTGGGCCGCTCTTGCTCGCGCACAAAAGCCGAGGGCTTGGGCACAGCCAAGTGCACACGCGCCGATTTCACTTGCCCCATAGAACTCACACTGCGAGCCAACTCACCTTCTAGGCCGCGCAAATAGTTCACGCGCTCTACAAATTGGCTGGTGCCAAACTTTTGGTTTTCCAGCAATTCAAAGCCCACATTTCCAGCCTTGGGCAAGCCTTGGCCCGCCAACTTCAAGCGAGTTTCGTACACCATGGCTTGAGGCACCATGATGGCAGCGCCACCTTCGGTGAACTGGTAGGGCACATTCATTTGCTGCAAAGAAGCAACAATGGCAGCCCCATCACCGTCGTTCACATTGGCAAAAAGCACGCGGTAGTCTTGATTGCTTTTGGCAGATGAAAAGGCAAGCGCCAATGCCAAAAGCAGACCCAGCACCCCCACTCCCATGAGCAAACGTTGATTTTGAGTCAGTGCCTGAAAGCGCTGCGTAAGCGTATCAAGCAAATTAGATGGGGGAGCAGAAGGGGCAGTGGCACCAGTGTTACCCATGGACAACACGACTGCATCACGATCTAAAGGGATATCTTTGGGAGCGTCCAAGAACTGAGCCTCTCTTGAAATTCAAAAAGGTTGGCAAGTAAATCCCTTTTACTTGCTACTTTCATTCAATATATATTTTATGATAGGTTGTTACCATTCTTACGCTTATTACCAATAATCGTTGGAAAATTAACAACAAACACTTAAATGTCAGAAACCACAAAAGTAGCGCAACCGGCCAAAGCCAGTGAATTAGCTGGTGCGTTTGAATTGTTTGTGGAAGCTTCACAGGCTTTGGAGCAGCAATATGCGGCCCTTAGCCGAAAGGTAGAAGACCTTAGCGCAGACTTGGTGCAAGCTAACGACAGGCTTAATGTCTTGCTCAATGCCCTGCCGGCGGCCGTGGTTCTCATTGAAAATGACCATGTCAGCCATTACAACCAAGCGGCTGCACAGCTCATTGCAGGCCTGCAAACTGGCACCCTTTGGCACACCCCCGAAAACTGGAAGCCAGGGAACGGGCCTGATGAATTTCATCTCAGCACCCCCACCGGCATCCGAACCCTTCAGGCCCAACGCGTGCAAGACGGCCTCAGAAGTGTGATTCAAATTCAAGACATTACGGCCAACCTGCGCACCTTGGAAGAGAACGAACGTGTAGACCGCTTGGCGGCCATGGGCAAAATGTCGGCCGGCATTGCCCACCAACTTCGCACCCCCTTGTCTACCGCACTGCTCTATTCGTCGCACCTGTGCTCGCCTGAATTGGGCGCCGAAGACCGCTTGAACTTTGCACAAAAACTGCAAAACCAACTTGTTCATTTGGAAAAAATGGCCGGTGAAATGCTGCAGTTTGTAAGGGCCAGGCCGCAAAAAACACAAATCATTGCGCTCGATGAATTGGTGCAAGAAGCCATGCTAACCCTTGAAGGCTTAAGCCAATCTAAGAAGGTCGTTATCAAAGCCGAACTTAAAGCGGCCAATTGTTTGGTCACTGTGGAACGGCCTTCCGTGGTGTCTGCCTTGGTGGCTATTTTAGAAAACGCCATTCAACATTCAGCCGAAGGCCAGACCATTCACTTGCGCACACAAGCTGACCACCTGCGCGGCATGATGACCATTGAAGACAACGGCCCTGGCATTGCTTCCGACATGCTGCCCCGTTTG
>CANNNB010000118.1 GCA_947505995.1 Comamonadaceae bacterium | reverse complement strand
GCAAAGGTTGCCGAGTGATTTACGTGCCAGGCAATCACGATGAATTTGCACGAGACTTTTTAGATCACTCCTTTGGCGGTGTTGAAGTGGTCGAGCACGCAGTGCATATCACCGCCGATGGCAAAAAGCTATGGGTGATTCATGGCGACTATTTTGATGGTGTTATTCAATTTGCAAAATGGCTTGCCTACTTAGGAGATACCTTGTATGACTGGGCCCTTAAAGCCAACCGCCACTTGAATTACATGCGCGGACGTTTAGGGATGCCCTATTGGTCTTTATCTGCCTACCTGAAATTGAAGGTCAAAAAAGCTGTGAATTTCATTTCTGACTTCGAAGTGGCAGTGGCTCATGAAGCAAAAAAATTGGGTTATGACGGCGTCGTTTGTGGGCATATCCACCATGCAGAAATTCGCAACATTGATGGCGTTCTGTATTGCAACGATGGCGATTGGGTTGAAAGTTTAAGCACCTTGGTAGAACACCATGATGGACGCTTAGAAATACTGACGTTCGATCCTTATTCCGAGCATAAAATTGCCACCAAACCCACAACCCTCGTCAGCGCTTAAAGCTCTCTAGGAATCTGCGGTGCAGCTCGCGAATTGCGTCACGATGTCAATTTCAGCCATTGCGGCAATGTCATTACAAAAAATGGAAACCAAGACAGAATGACCGTGCCAATGAATATTGCCAGCAGAGCAGGCAATACAGATCGAATAACCTCTTTCAATGACTTTTTGAACACGGCGCTTGCAAAATAAATATTCATGCCCGCAGGAGGGCACAAGAATCCCATTTCCAAATTGGCGAGGAAAATAATACCAAAATGGATTGGATCAATGCCATAGCTGATTGCAAGAGGCAGCAGTAAAGGAACCAGCACAATGATGGCGGCATAGATTTCCATCAATGCTCCTGCAAAGAATAGAAATACATTCAGTGCCAGCAGGAACACATAGGGGTTGGTCGTTATGCCTTGCACCCAATCTGATGCCAGGTCTGGAATGCCAACGTCTATTAGATAGTTGGTGAGGCCAAGCGCCATACCCATAATGAGCAAAATGCCGCCAATAATTTGTGCTGACTGATACAGGCAATGTTGGAGTGTTGAGAAATTCAGTTCTCGATGAATGAAGCCTTGTGTGATCAAAGCATAGGCTACTGTGATTGCCGCCCCCTCAGTCGGTGTTGCAATGCCTGAAATCAAGGTACCAATGGCTATCAAAGGGGCTACTATTTCCCATTTTGCAGACCATGCAGCATCTTTCAATGAAACAGCAGCAGCTGACGATGCATTATTTGAAAAATCGATAGCGTTATTTGGAGTTTGATTTGTTCTCAAAAAACCGCCAAAAATCAAAAGCGATAAAACCATCAGAGCAGCCGGTATAAGTCCAGCTACAAACATGGTGTTAATAGGTACCCGCGCCATGATGGCGTACATGATGAGGGGTACCGATGGCGCTAACAAAACACCCAAAGAGCTAGCGCTGGTAATCAAGCCAATACCTTTTGATTCTGGATAGCCTACTTTAAGCAGAAGTGGCAACATCAATCCACCCAAAGCCAGAATCGTGACGCCGCTTCCGCCGGTTAATGCTGTGAAACAACTGCACAGACAAGCAACCGCTAGGACACTTCCCCTTTGCCCAGAACCAAAGAGACTGCTAAACAATTGACTGAGTCTGAGCGCAGCTTGCGTGTTGGCAAATATGAGACCAGCCAGCGTAAAAAGGGGAAGAGCCGGCAAACTTGGATTGACCGTAATTTGGTAATGAGACAAAGCCAGAGAGGCCATGGGAATATTTTCTGATGAAAACAAAATCCAAGACAATCCTCCCAAAACCAAAAATACAGGGCCGCCTAAAGCGAGAAAAACGAACAACAACAAACTCAGCCAAAGTGTTGGTATTGCCAACGAAGTCAGCCATTGACTGGCCTGCCAAGACACGCCAAGGACAAAAAGGGTTCCTGCCCATTGAATGATCGAATGATCGTTCCATTTTTGGCCAAATTTGAGACCCAGAATGCCAAAACCTAAGGGCAGGGCAGACAAAAAGAGCCAAGTTGGTAAGCCGTAGGCGATGGTGTTTTGTGTGCCAACCTCAGTCATGACCAATTCATAACTGGCTTTTGCCAAAACGCCGCAGATTAAAGTGGAACCTAAAAAAACCCAAGCTCTTGCCAGTTTTTGGGCCAACGGGTTTTCAATTTCTCGCCATAAAGCGCCAAGGCTGGTGAGGTGGCCGGTTCTTTCGGCATAAACCGCACCTGCCAACGAAAAAAGCAGACCCAAGTGTTGAACCAAAACTGGTGCATTGTCGATACCACTGCCTTGAATGGGCCGCAGCAAAACTTCAATGACGGGTATCAAAACCATCCCTAAAAGGGCGAGTGCAGCAACACTGGCATCCCAGTTTTGAAAGAGATTCTTACCGCGTAAAGTTGTGATCATGGAGCTTTTAAAGCGCGATAAGTCTTGAGGTGTGAAAAAACTTCATCGAATGTATCAGCCGGTACCATTTTGCCTCTGATTCGGGGGTAAAGGGTTTCACTCAATGCGCGCCATTCTTTCATTTGTTCTGCATTCGGCTTGTTGACTTGCAGCCCTCGCTTCTTCATGGCGTCTACAGCTTCTTCGACTTCCTTGCGTGCTTGATTGCGAATGACGCTGCCCGCCTTATCGGCAGAAGCTCTTAAAACGGCTTGCGTTTCTGGCGACATGTCATCGAATGATTTTTTAGAAATCACAAATGCACCCACAATGGGCGCCCAATTGATTTCCAACATATTGGGCGCAGTGTTGTAGATTTGCGTAGCCAAGGCGAAGTAGGGCGTTGAAGGTACTACATTGATCATGCCGGTTTGAATCGACGGCAAAATATCGGTAGGTTCGAGCGGTACAGGTGTGTAGCCCATGCTCTTCATGATCTCTTGTTGCTCTGCTTCTGCGCCCCAAGCAAAAAATTTCATTTTTTTATAATCATCTGGACTGAAAGCCGCTTGTTTGGAAAAGAAGCGGACCCAACCTGCATCTCCCCAAGCCAAGACCACATAGCCCTTGTCTAGAAACTTTTTTTCCATGCCCGGTCGCATCTTCTCGCGCACATAGTCCAATTCTTCCCATGAGCGAAATGCCAATGGCAAGTTTTGAAGTGCAGCGATTGATGGCTCAATTTCCCGCAAACCTACAACCGACAGCAAAGCCGCTTGCAGTTGACCAATGCGCATGCGCCTTACCATTTCTGCTTCACCACCTTGGCTGCCATCGGTGAAAACATTGAAGCGGGGTGATCCAGATTGGCTCTTTTTCCAAGCTTCGCCCACTTCCATCAGTTGTCTGTGGTACATCGAATTTTTAGGTACCAATGAGCCAATTTTCAATTGAGGATCGGCGGCATGAGATAAAAGAGGAAATGCAGTTGACAAGACCAAGGTAGCAAAGAGTTGAGCGACTGATCTTCGAAAGTGGATAGCGTACATTTTGAAGTTTGAAATTAGAAGAGGTTGTCTGCGCTGTCGAGCAACCATTGAGCTCTTCGCCGCATGACCATGTTAGTTAAATCATTGTGAGGGCGTGCCAACTCTATGGCTTGATTGAGAAGAACCGTAAAGGCTTCTTTGTTTTGAGTTGTGACCGCCCAGTTTTCGGCTTTTGAAATCAATGGTGATACTTGGGTGCCTCGCCATTCAATGCCAAGATTGAAATATTTTTCAGCAGTATCAGGTCTGCCACCAGGCTTAGAAAGTTCCAAGGTGCCCATCATGCTGGCCAATGCACCATGATCGAATTCGGGATGTGATTGCCATGCTAACTCTGCCAAGCGCAATACCTCTGGCAAGTCTGCAACCACATCGGGTGAGTCTTTAGACAAGGAAATAGCACCTGCCCAGGCCGCCATAGACCAATAGACCAAGCCTACATCTTGCCTGGAAATCTTGATGGGCTTCTTGGCCATTTTTTCTTGTAAATGATCTTTCAGATCTGGGTACTTTCGGTACAAGCTTTTAAGACCCACTGATTTCGCTCGTGTCAGCATTTTGGCAGCACGGGCTCTCAGAACGCTTGCTCTTTGAATGCTTTCAGATTCAACGCGGTCAGCTTCGTCCATCAAAAAGACGAATGCATACTGTGTATAGCCTCGCGTCACAGATTCTGCGAGTTTTAAGTGATCAGGAATCTCTTCCAACAAAGACTCTGACAGTTTCAATTGGTATGCACTTGCGTGCATCAACAACTCTAAGTCATCGTCTGTTGAGCTGGTTTCTACAGACAGCAAATCACCTGCGCGATGAAGAAGTTGCTGCTGTATTGAACACCCAGTCAGTAAAGCAAGACACAAGGTGCCAGTTAAAAAAACCTTGAACAAGCCGATTATTTGATTGATCAAGCTGGCACCTTAGGACTCATCAAGTGTTTTGATTGGACATTTGAAGCAATGCCAATTTTGTTTGATCCCCAAGTCGCTCTACCTTAGCAAGGAAGGCGTTGTAAACAATGAGGCAAATTAATGCTGTACCAATGCCAATGGCAGTTGCCAGCAAAGCCGTTCCAATGCCTGCACTCACACCTTGTGGGTCTGAAATGCCGGACCTGGCCAATGCGGTGAATGTGTCAAAGATGCCCAGAATGGTTCCAAGCAAGCCCAATAAAGGTGCGGCAGTCACAATGGTGTCCAATACCCAAAGGTGTTGGTTCAATTGATGCTGTACCCGTATAAAGGCTTGCTCAGCCACATCATCCGACAGCTTTTGGGAGGCTGTGGGATGAAGGCCATTGGCAAAGGCATGTGTGACCACCTCGCCCACATCACCTTCTTTAAATGTAGGCAATGGGGACTTGGTTTTCAATGCATTGAGAAGGCTTTTGATTTGCCCACTGGCGTGCGTGTAAAAAATAGTTCGTTCGATGGCCAAGAAAACAGCCAGCCCTAAGGCAACGTACAACAGATACAGCGACGCATCGTGCAATAAAAGCATCATGCTTGGAGCCTTAGAAGTCTGAGCGCAGGGTTACGCTGGTGAAGCGAGGTGCGCCAATGTTGTAGCTTGGACCTGAAGCCGATGCGCGTGTCGTGAAGCTAGAGCCACTGGGTGAACTGATGCGCTTGTACTCAGCGTTGGTCAAGTTGTCCACGTTGAAGCGAACTTCAGGAGACTTGAAGAATGCTGTTTCAGGTAACTTGTAGCCAACAGTTAAGTTCCACAAGGCATAGGCTCCCATTGATTGATCATTGAGCAATGTGGAGAATGCTTTGCCAGTGTGCTTGGCTGTGAGTTGACCAAACAAGGGGCCATTTTTGTAGCTTAAAGCCAAGGCTGCCATGATTTTGGGTGTATCGGGCATTTGTTTGCCAGTAGTGGGTTCGCTCACTGTGGTGCTAACTTTCAAGTCTTGTTTCATCAAGCTTTCTGTGTAGGTCAATGAACCATAAACAGCGAAGTGCTGATTTAGCTTCTGACCCAATTCAACTTCAGCACCTTTCATGGTCACATTGCCTACGTTGAAGTCAAGCGAAGTTGCGCTGACTGGATCCCAAGCAGATGCAATACGGTCCTTGAAGTTCACCAAGAACACAGATCCTGAGAAGGTGGTGTCCTTGTTTTGCAAACGATAGCCAAGATCAAAGTTGGTCGATGTTTCAATACCCACTACAGGGTTGCGCAATGTTGCACCAGTCAGAGTGCCATTGACAACAGTACCACCTGTTAGCAAGTTGGAAAGAACAAAGTTAGAAGGTGCGCGGAAATTTTCTGCAACGTTGAAGTAAACAGATTTTTCAGCATCTAAGTTGTACTTGGCGCCAAAGCTTGGCAACACTTTGCTGTATGTGCGCTTGATTTGATAATCCAAGTCTGCACGTCCAACACCGAATGTGCCTGCGTTGGCATAGTTCGTGAAATCACGCTCGATCTCAGAGTTGCGAATGCCCACTTGCAAGGACATTTTGTCTTGCATCAAAGAAATGCTATCTTGTGCAAAGAAAGAAGTGCCAGTGCTGATTGTCTTCCAATCACGTGCTTGGTAGGCAAGTCCATCGCCACGCAATAAGTAGGCTGAAGGCTGGTCAAGCCACAAGTTGGAAGGATTGCCAGCATTGTCAAATGTCACACGGGGACCCGTTTGGCGGTGAACTGCGCGCTCTGTCCAGTAGCCTAAGTTGATGTTGTGATTTTGTATGCGGTAGTTGGCCTTGAAAGTGACACCAGGACGGTTAGTCTCGGTCACAGAGCTGCCATAAGTCAAAACTTTGTCCAATGTGTCACCATCACCATTGACATCTCTCACGCGCGTGGCCATTGTGCCTGTGCCGCCTTCAGTCAACAACTGCAATTGGCCACCGCCGGTACCGTAGCCATACCAGAAGTATGGCTCGGCACTGACTGTCAGGTCTTTGTTCACTTTGAACTCTGCCTTGCTGGTGAACAAATAATTTCGGAATGGATTGATGTTGAATTTATAGAAGCCATCTGCCGGTGAAGATTCTGCTTGGGCAGTGCCAGCCACGGGTGTCAGATGCTGAGGTGCGACGCTGCTAAAGTCAAAATTACGGCCGCTGAGAGCAATTTGAGAATTGTTCAAAGTGCGAATATTGTTGTTGATCGCATTGTTATACAAAACACTTGCACTCAGAAAAACGTCAGCATTGGGACGCATTTCAGCTGCCAAATCGATGTGCTCACGGTCAGCTCCGCCTGGACCTTTGAATTTATTGGCAGTCGTTTTAGAGTAAGAGACAAACGCTTTGGCATTGCTAGGGCCAAACTTGCCGGTATCAATTCGAGCGAAAGCGCGTTGGTAATTCAGTTGTCCCGCTGACATCGCCAAACGCATACCAAATTTGTCTTTAGGCGCGCAAGTGACCATTCCCAAGTTGCCACCCGAAGCGCCAACGTGAGGTGCATCTGTGTCTGTAGAGCCTTGTGTTACAAAAACTTCGCACAGGTTTTCAGAGTCTGTGTACTCTTGTGGGTAAACAGCAAAGTTACCTGAGTCATTCACTGGGGCACCATTGATGGTCAGGCCCATTTGGTCGCCAGCAAAACCGCGAACACGAATACCACCACCAAATAAGCCTGTTGCATCTGAGCTGAAAGTGTTGACGCCTGGCAGTAAGTCAATGGCTTGAAAAGCGTTGGCGGAAGGGTTTAACTTGTCCAAATACGCGCGATTCACGGCACTGCGAGCTTTGGGGCTTTCTTCTTGTGT